>DNWZ01000376.1 GCA_003506095.1 Planctomycetaceae bacterium
AACCGACCAGCAGGAACAGTTCGTCATCTGGCCGCTGGCGTTTGATTTCTTCAATCGTGTCAATCGTATAGCTCTTGCCACCGCGGCGCAATTCTCGATCGTCGACCAAAAGGGCAACGCCGTCGCTAGCAGACTGCATCCCTCCCAGCGCCAGTCTCAACATCATCAAACGGTCGTCATTGCTGGCCACTGGTCCATGCGGTTTCAGTGGTGAAGTCGCCGCAGGGATGAAAATGACCTGATCCAACTGCAATTTTTCGGCGCAATTCTGTGCCACCCAAAGGTGTCCGATGTGTACCGGGTCAAACGATCCTCCGTAAATTGCAACCCGCATGGTTTCTAGTACTCCGTGGTCTCTTGGGTGGCTATTTGGTGGCGACGTGTTCGATCGGCGAATGATGGTATACCATGCCAAGTTGATTGACTGACATTCCCGGAAGTATTCGGACACCAACGCGATGCCACAGGAGGAGCCCAAGAAACCGCAACAGCCGACCTCGTTGTCCCCTCCCGTGCCGATAAAATCGGCTGGCCAAGGCGATTCCCAACAGCCAGAATTGTTCGACACTTCGCCACCGCCCTGGGAAATCCTGGCTGCCGAAAAAGTGACGCTGGCCAGTATCGTCTTCGCCGACGCACCGCACGGTCCCTATGACTACATTGTTCCCGAAGCACTCAAGTCACAGGTTGTTGCGGGCACTCGGGTTCACGTACCGCTGGGCCATCGACGACAACCGATGATCGGTTGGTGCATCGATCTCAAACGCGATCAACCGGCGTCCTCCAAAATGCGCGCGGTGATCGAAACGTTGGACCCCGAGCCCCTTTGCGACAGCCACTTGGTCAAATTGGTGATGTGGATCAGCCACTATTACCAATCGCCGCCGGGATTGGTTTTTGACACATTGGTGCCCTCAGGTGTGCGTTCGGCCGCCGGAACTCGCGAAGTCAACTTCTTTTCCACCGCCCCGGCCGCGCTGGACGACTCCTTGGTCGATGCCCTGCCAGCAAAACAGCTGATGGTCGTGCGCTGTGTGCTGGCAAGCGGGCACGAGTGGACGCTGGGACAATTGATGGCCAAGGCCGAATGTACCGAAGCGCCGATTCGCCAGTTGGTCAAAAAAGGATTCCTTCAGATCGAAAAGAAACGCGTGTTCGCGGGCGAGACCGCCGTGCAAGTTCCGCTGGGTGAAGCCGACGGTGGTGCCGGCCAAAAGATCACACGTCTGTCTCAGGAACAGTCGGTTGCGTTGGAACGAATTACGGCGGCACTAGACAGTGCCAAGCCCGCCACGTTGTTGTTGCACGGCGTCACCGGCAGTGGAAAAACCGAAGTTTATATTCGTGCAATTGAATATGTGGTGAAATTCGGTCGCGGGGCAATCGTGTTGGTACCGGAGATCAGCTTGACGCCGCAAACACGCGCTCGGTTCGAAAGCCGGTTTCGCAGCGTTGCGGTACTGCACAGCCAGATGACGCCGACCGAACGGCATCACCAGTGGCAACGGATTCGTGCGGGCGGTGTGCAAGTCGTCGTTGGGCCGCGGAGCGCGGTCTTCGCACCGATGCCTCGACTGGGGCTGATCGTCATCGACGAAGAACACGATGCCTCGTTCAAGCAAGACACCCAGCCTCGCTATCATGCCCGCCGCGTCGCGCACCGCCGCGCTGGACTACTTGGGATTCCTCTTGTTCTCGGATCGGCCACGCCAAGCCTGGAAAGCTTTCATGCGACCAAAACGGGGCATGCGGAATTGGTCAAGATGGACAATCGCATCGCCAATCGACCGATGCCAGACGTTCGTTTAGTCGATCTTCGCAATCGTGAAGAGCGAGGCAACGGAGCGATCAGTCGGCCGCTGGTTCAAGCGATGCGACAAACGCTGGGCGAGAATGGCCAAGTAATCTTGCTGCTCAACCGCCGTGGGTTTGCGACGCAAATCCAATGTCCTGCCTGCGGCAATGTGGTCGCGTGTCCCGATTGCGATTTGCCACTTACCCATCATCGCGACGGCAGCAAAGCGGTCTGTCACTATTGCGACTACACAATCCCGACGCCGCCGGTTTGCCCGGCGTGTCATTTCGATGGCATTCGCTACGGCGGTTTGGGAACCCAGCGATTGGAAGCCGAAATCAAGGCACGGTTTCCCGAAGCAACGCTGGCGCGAATGGACAGCGATACGATGCGCAAACCGGGCAGCCATCATCGCGTCTTATCCGCGTTTCGCAGCGGTGAGACCAAAGTCCTGCTTGGCACTCAAATGATCGCCAAGGGGCTCGACTTTCCCAACGTGTTGCTGGTCGGAGTGATCAATGCCGACAGCGCATTGCACTTCCCCGATTTTCGCGCCGCCGAACGAACCTTTCAATTGGTGACGCAGGTCGCTGGTCGAACGGGCCGTGGCGACCGAGGCGGCCAAGTGATTGTGCAAACCTTTTCACCAGACCATCCGGCAATCATCGCAGCGTCGCATCACGATTATGAACAATTCGCCAAGCAGGAAATGGTCCAGCGTGAAAAGTTTCACTATCCGCCGCTGGGCAACGTTGCCCGCATCATCATCCGTGGCGAGTCGGAAAAAGATACCGAAGCGTTCGCCGAATCTTTATTGACCCGATTAGAGTCTGCCAAAATGTCATTAGGGGCCCAAGTCCGCATCCTCGGCCCAGCACCACCGCCGATCAATAAACTGCGTGGTAAGTTTCGATTTCATATCTTATTGCAATCAACCGACAATCGAATGTTGGGGCAAACGATTCGCATCGCAACAACCGACTATCATCCACCGGCCAAAGAAGACATCCAATACGTCGTCGACATCGACCCGCTGGATATGCTGTGAAACACAGTGGCATATCGCAACCTCGCAGATCTGGATAACGATGCGTTGCCGGCGACTGCGCGATGAAGATTTCAAATCCCCAACGACCTGTCGTTCGGATATAATCGCATTCGCTTGACGATGATCTTTAAGGCATTTATGAAATGCCCAGCATTCACACCGCAACGCCCCCCGAATCGAGAGTGGTTATCGAAGACGTTCTCTGGGAAACGTACGAAGCACTCGTCGAGCAACGCCGCGGCAGCGTCCCGCGGATGACGTATGACAATGGAGTCCTTGAGTTAATGAGGCCCAAACGTCAACACGAGAATATCGGCCGCGTTATCGGCCGTATGGTTGACACGTACTCAGAGGTGAAAGCGATTGAGATTCAATCGGTGGCGTCAACAACTTTCAAACTGCAATCGCTTTTGAAAGGTTTCGAGGCCGATGAGTCGTATTATGTGACGCACGCCGAACGAATCCGCCCCAAAGAAGAAATTGACTTAACGATCGATCCGCCGCCAGATCTGGTCGTTGAGGTGGAGCTTACTTCGTCTGCGATCGAGAAACTGAATCTGTTTGCCGCGATGCGAATTCCGGAAGTTTGGCGGCATGATGGTCAAAAACTGGAAATGTTTCGATTGATCGATGGTGTCTACCAATCGATCGCTTCAAGCCGAGAATTGCCTGGGCTGGCAGCCGATAAGATTGCGACTTTCCTAAACCGACGATTCGACGTGGGCGAGACGGCGCTGATCCACGATTTTCGACAATCAATCAACTGATCACCGTTACCAATCGGTTTGATCGGACAATAATTTTCGGGCGTCGCTGCAGGCCGATTCCCAGTCTTCGTTATGCGCTTTAGCGATAAGGGCGTTCAGGATACTTGCTTCATCGTTGGTGATCTTTCCAGCGGCAAGTTCTTCATGGATCTTGTCCGATGCCAGCTTGAGTTGCTGGGGATCACGTTTTTCGAAAATCCGATCGAGCGCGCCGACCAAATGATAGGCGTCGGTGCTGAGGGTCGTTTTCCCACAACCCGAAACGACAATGGCGGTCAGCGTTATACCGACCGCAATTCTCTTGAACGCTCTGTTCGTGAACCTTAAAAGCGTCGGTTGATCGCCTCTTTGCATATCGTTCATCAATACTCTCCCACAACTTCCCCGCCGTTCATGCTGCTGAGCGCCGCAAAGAGTATCCGATCGATCGATTCGCTGACAAACCGTACGGAAGCATCACCCAGCAAGATATGAGCACCACCGGGATGTTCGGATTGCATTTGACAGACATGCAATGTTGGAAAATTGGGCGGATGGATAATCGGGTTGCCGAATGTGTCGACTTCACCAGCGGCCGGCCCGCTGTGTGCAAACTGCAACCCAGCCGCAGATTCAGGACCGTTATCGGGTGAAGCAACCTTAGGGTGAACAAAGGCACCTGCAACGATCCCCGCCCAACTCTTGTCGCTCAGCCGTGAAGTGTGCTCGCCCCCAAAAACCGTATTGGATAATCCGTCGATCACATCCAAAAATCGGGTTTGCGAGTTTCGGAAAAACGGGCCATCGGCAACGCGGCTGACATCGCCGTTGAGGCCGCCAGTCGGTCCCGATCGGTCGCCCCACGCCTCGTCGCGACCATGGCTGACGACATAATTCGAACGCCCCAACCGAACCGGGCCGCCGCGCTTGATCAGATTCGCGTTTGACTCATCGACTACCGTGAACGCTTCCTCGCCACCGGTCGCCGAAGGACATAAGAAGATCGGCAGTTTCGTTTCGCGGACCGGCGCAAAGCGTATTTCCCAAAGCGGCAACGCGAAGTCGATCGAATCATATAAAGGTTGCTGTTCAATAAACGGCAAGATCGCCGAACCCCAGCCCCATCCGCCACGTGCATCCCAAGTGACCGGGTCGAAATCTTCGGCTGGCAAGGTCGAAATGATGTCGTACCGATTGAAGCTTTGATAGCCAGCGGGCAATCGCTTGTAGGTCGATTCATAGTTATGCATCGCCAAACCGATCTGTTTCAGTTTTGACGAACAGGTCATCCGCCGTGCTGCTTCGCGAGCAGCCTGAACAGCGGGCAGCAACAACCCCACCATGACGCCAATGATTGCAATGACAACCAACAATTCGACGAGCGTGAAGCCGCGCCGACGAAGTGTCGTCCCATGACAAAGAGGCGTTCGGTTTCCGGACGAATAAAAAGTCGGAATGATCATCGAACTTTCCGTTGGTAGTATCGGCAGTGGAAACGGTCAAATGTAGCCATTGCTACAATTCATGGCCAAAGTGTAGCCATTGCTACGGACGTGTCAAGTGCAATGCGGCACGGAATTGACGACTGGAATGCCCAATCATCACTTCAAAGCCAAAGCGTTGGGCTGTGACGCGATTGGCAAGTCACGCAAGAATGAAACAAAGTCCCAAAATGCGNNNCGACGCGAGAATCCTCGATATAGAGGGTGATCTCAACCTTGGGCAAAAACGCCTCACTGAACTCGCTCTCTTGGTACTGATCAAGATAACCTTTTTGCCGGCCGAAACCCTTCACTTCAATCACACTGATCGCTTCGACCGGGGCCCGTTTCAGGCTTCCCAGGATCGATTCGACGAGGTGCGGACGAACGATGGTTACGATTTGTTTCACGACATTTGATTCCACAGCAGCCAAGCGTCTGTTGTTTTCATTTATACTACCAGAACCAACAACGGATCGTCAGATCCCAGTACCACGTCACATCCCGCCGTGCGTCCTACCGATACGACACCCGCCAGCTCGCCATGAAAATACGATGAAGCTTTTTGCATTGCCAATCACTCCGCTCGCGTTTGCCACACTGCTTGCCGTGCTGGTGTCGGCCTCCCAGACCACAATCGCCCAGTCACCGGCAACCGCGGCTGCCGACATCTACACGTGGCCACAATTCCGGGGCGGATTTCGCGACAATAAGGCTGACGCCACTTTGATACCTCCGACAAAGTGGAGCGAAACGGAAAACATTCGCTGGAAATTGCCGCTCGAATTACGCGGCTGGTCTTCACCCGCAGTTTGGGGTGACTTAGCCGTGATGACCGAAGCGACGCCCGACGGCACAGCGATGTTCGCCTTGGCGATCGACATCAAAGAAGGCAAGATTGCATGGCGTAAGCAGATTTTTACGAACGCCGAAGTCGAGGAGGCGCACATCATGAACAGCTATGCGTCGCCAAGCCCCGTAATCGACGGGAAAAATGCTTGGGTTCACTTCGGCAGTTATGGCACCGCGTGCTTGTCGCTCGCCACAGGCGATATCGTTTGGCAACGTCGCGACTTGCCCTGCGCCCACCATCGCGGCCCCGGCAGTTCGCCTCTGCTGGACGACCAAGGCCGACTTTTCATTCATTACGACGGTTTTGATGTGCAGTACATCGTCGCAATGTCAGCCACCACCGGCGAGACGATTTGGAAACGCGATCGCGACATCGAGTACGGCACGGATAACGGCGACCAGATGAAGGCCTACAGCACGCCCGCATTGATCCAAGTCGGCGATCGGACGCAGTTGATCAGCCCCACCAGTAAGGCGACGATCGCGTATCGACCCGACAATGGCGAAGAAATCTGGCGAGTCGTTTACGATGAGTTTTCCGCGACCGCCCAACCGCTGTTTGATGGCAAGTTGGTCTATGTGTCGACCGGATTCGGCAAGGCCCACCTGCTGGCGATCGACCCCAGCGGTAAAGGCGACGTTACCGACACGCACATCCTCTGGGATTCGCCCAAGGGGATCGGCAGTAAACCGACCCCCCTTTTGGTTGGCGGGTTGATTTACAACGTCCACGACGCCGGGGTCGCTTCGTGCATCGACGCCCAAACCGGCGAAGCACTCTGGACCGAGCGATTCGGTGGCTTGTTCAGCGGTTCGCCGTTGGCCGCCGGAGATTTCGTCTACTGGTTCGATCACGATGGCGTTTGTTATGTCACGCGCAAAGGTCGCCAGTATGAATTGGTCGCCGAAAATCGTCTCGACGATGGCTGTATGGCGACCGCCGTTCCGCTGGCCGATTCGTTGCTGGTGCGAACCCGATCGGCGATCTATCGCATCGGCAAATGAAATCGCCGCGACCGACCACGCGACTCGTTTGGCTCTAAGGCAAAGTCAGAATCATGGAATGTTCTGTTACCAGGTGGAAGTTCATTTGCCTCTTATTCATAACCATCGGCAGCCCTGGTTGGCTTGACGCCGTCTGCAGCGCCGATGACGTGCCAGCGACCATGCTGAGGCAACAATTCGAAGCGACGGCTGAACAGGTCAAGGTTTTTCCCACGGCCGATTTGGTCAACAATCGCTTTACCGATGGTATTGACGGAACTCATTCTTCTTCCGAAATCGTGCGGAAATTAATGCCCGGTCCGTTCAGCCACCGAGCGGCTAATCCGTTAGAAGATCAATGGTTTGCCAGTATTGTTGAACTATCGAAACACAAAGATCCCAAGGTTCGCACTCTGGCGATATTAGCGCTCTTTCATACACGCAATCCTGCAGCGATTGATCACCTGGTCGATCGACTTTCGGACCAATCGCTCACGTTCCCCAAACCATCCCGCCAAGCACAAACCCACCGTATCGACTTCAATGGTTTGGGGCAAAAACCTCAAGAACCTTTCGGTCAAGATATCCCCGGCGAAGATCAAACCGTCGCTGAGGTTGCCGAGCAAATGCTGTGGGCGATGTTGGCGCCAAGTTTAGAAAACTGGCGACTCGATCCAGCCTTTCTTGATGCAACGATGGAGCGATTTTGGCGAAACCGGCGAGGTCGAAACCACTGGATCGGCTGGTACATGTTCGAACTTGATTTGGCGACACGATCGCAAAGTAGGATCATGCCCGACACGGCATCCCTGATTCGCCATGTCATTCAACAGATCGAACAATTGGCACCGATCG
>DNWZ01000676.1 GCA_003506095.1 Planctomycetaceae bacterium
GGTCGCGATTGATCATCGCAGCGGACGATTCTCAAGTCAGCGAGATTTCGATCGACGACCGAAAGATAATAACGCGGCTTCCACATGACGGCCCAGTTGTCAGCATGCGATTGTCTGGCGATCAACAATTCGCGATCACTGTTTCGCAGCTTTCCTTGCAAACCGGTGTGGTCACTAAGGCAACGGTTTGGGATAGGACGAATGGAAAGAAGCGAGAAATGAATGTACCCGGGCAAATCGTTTCGGCATCGTTCTCGCATCAAGGATCGGCGATAGCCGTTGGTACACTCGATCCGAAGCAACGTTCAACGGTTCGTGTCTTCGACGTAAAGTCGATCGATGATGTGCAACCTGTCGATGGGTTTCGATTGCCACAAGAGATAGGTCGATTGAATCGTGCGATCCCGATGCCGGGCGGACAAATGTTGTCGCTTAACGGTGATTCGGCTTTTTGGTGGGACTTTGCCACTGAACAACAAGTTCGCAGTTTCCGGACCAACGGATCACTGGTCCATGCAAGTTTTTCATCCGATGGCAAGTACGCAGTGACGACCAGCCAGGGTGTAAAGATTTGGGACGTCGGTTCTGGAAAAGCGTTGCTGAAACTTGAGTTGCCACATTCCGGGCCGGTCTTTGCCGCAGAGTTTTCGCCCGCAGTTGGTGATTCGGTGTTTGCAACGGCTGGTAACGATGGCGTCGTGAAATTGTGGAAGTGGGATGTCGATCGGTTGCAAGCCGACGAATTTCATAAGTGGCCACTGACAGGTTCACCGACTGCGGTGCGGCGTTTGCGGTTTTCCGGTGATGGTAAGAAGTTGGCTGTGGTGGGCGATCGCGGATTGATCCGAGTTTTGTATGCCGATCATGGCCAGATGTTGAGACTGGATATGACCAGCAAGGATACCGGTGAACCGAATGGGGAAGATGTTTTGACGGTAGCCTGGAGTCGCGACGGCAAGTGGTTGGCCACGGGTGGAACAGACGCGATCGGACGAATTTGGAATGTCGATGTCCAGCGGCCACTGGGCGTGATCACTGAGGAAACCCGGCAGATGATTGGCCACGCCGATCGGATTGATGACATCGTCTTTCTGGAAGACGAATCACAACAGATTCGGATTCTTACCGCATCACGCGACAAATCGGCTCGGGTTTGGGATCCGCGATTGGATCAATCCGAACCGATGGCCCGCGAAATACTATCGCTTCGAGGGCATTCGTCGGGTGTTACGGGAATCGATGTCAGTCCGAATCAACAGACTGTTGTTACCAGCGGCGCGGACGGGAAAATCGTGCTGTGGCCCGCCGATTAGGCTTAGGTCATCACCGTTTTAACAAGATCATCGACAGCGAACGGTTTGGCGGCGACGAAAACTTCGCCTGCGGAGACACCGGCGGCGGTGCCTGAAACGATCGCCGCAGCACGAATCCGATCGGCGATATAAGGTTTCTGGCCAAACTGGGTTTGATAACAGAGTACGGATTCGATTTTTTGGTCAATCGTTTCACCGATATCGACTGTTATATGATTCGATTCGCCTGGCAATACTTCGGGTTCAAACGCGAGGCGAAAATAGAGATGGCGTGAAACCGCATGTACCGGAATACCATCAAAGTATTCATCCCATTTGGTCAACCGACTATAAAAGATTGCCGCGTCGGTGATCAGCATCGCCTGATAATGATCTGGCGAAGCCATGGGCGTCTTCGCGCCGAATCCAATGACTAACTTGGGACGCCAGCGTCGAAACTCTTTTGCCAGTGCGACGCGATTTTCAAAGTTATCAAACAGCCGTCGATTGGTCAGGTTAAGGTTGATTCGTTGGTGGATGCCAAGCACTTTGGTGGCCGCATCGGCTTCGGCCAATCGGACTTCGGGGCCGGGGGAACCTGGGGTCGGTTCGCCGTCGGTCAAATCGATGATACCGACTCGGTATCCTTGGCGAACCATCTTGGCCAACGTACCGCCGCAAGCGATTTCGATATCATCGGGATGAGCACCGACAGCGATGACATCCAACCGATCGTCTTGTGTCGTCATCGGGTCTGCTCCGCAAGATCGATCAATTGTGGCATCAGTTTTCGCAATGCTCGGGAACGATGGCTGAGAACATTTTTAACAGCCATCCCGAGTTCTGCGAACGTCAGGTGGTATTCGGGGATAACGAACAGTGGGTCGTAGCCGAAACCGCCACCGCCCGCCTCGGTGTGGGCGATGACGCCGCGGCAGGCGTCGTCGACTTCGATATGAACGGTACCATCGGGTGCCGCGACGCAGACAAAGCATCGAAAGGCGGCGGTACGTTTCGAATCGGGCACGTCGCGAAGTTGTTCCAGCAGCAGGCGATTATTGGCCGCGTCATCGCCATGTTTTCCCGCGAACCGTGCCGACAGAACACCGGGTTTTCCGCCTAGCGCGTCAACCTCCAGGCCGCTGTCCTCGGCCAACACCCATCGTTGCAGGTGCTTGGCTTGTTCGACCGCTTTCAGCCGTGCGTTCTCGACGAACGTTTGTCCTGTTTCGTCGACCTCGATCGCTGTGGGCAATTCCGCTAGCGAAGTGAGCTTGAAGCGACTGGGCGGCAACAATTCACGCAACTCCAAAATCTTGTGCGCGTTTCCTGATCCGATCACGAGATCAAACATCGGGGCTGGTACTCAAACTGGGGCTGGTTTTGGCTATGTCAATTGACACTAGCGTACCGGATTATTGCCAATCGGCCACCGTCCCAAAGTATTGTGGCCGATCGGTGGCCAGTTTGTTGAACCTGTCGATGATTGAAAAATTGCACTACAATTGTGAACCGCAAGTTCACATCATGTCCAGACATCGCGTTTCAATTGAGCTAGAGATTTGAGAATCGTTTCGCTGTTACCGAGTGCTACCGAGATGGTGTGCGCGATCGGAATGGGTGACTTGCTGTGTGGCGTGTCGCACGAGTGCGATTTTCCTCAACCAGTGAAATCGTTACCTCGGGTGACACGTTGTCTGATTCCTGTGGGAGCAACCAGCGGTGAGATCGACGCATTTGTCCGCCAGCAAGCGGAGACGCAGTCATCGCTTTATGCGTTGGATACAGATCTTCTGTTGGAACTGCGTCCTGATTTGATTCTGACCCAGTCGTTGTGCGGTGTTTGTGCGATAGCTGATGACGACGTTCGTGCGGTCGCTGAGAAATTGCCCAGCAAGCCTTTGGTGTTGAACTTACAACCCAATTCCTTGTCGTCAGTCTTTGAATCGATGGTAAAAATCGGTGAAGTGACCGAGCGTGCCAACGATGCCAACTCTGCGGTTTCCAGATTGCGTCAGCGGGTCGACGCAGTTCGCATGCGATCGACGCGGTTGTTTGATCAAACGCCCAAGCAAGAACGTTTAAAAGTGATGGTGCTGGAATGGATCGATCCGCCGTTTACCGCTGGACACTGGACGCCGGAGTTGGTGTCGATTGCTGGGGGAGAGGAAGTATTGGGTGTTGGCGGTCAAAGGTCACAGACCACGAACTGGCAATCGATTTGCGAAGCGGATCCCGAATTGATGTTGATCGCATGCTGTGGTCTGAGCGTCGATCGGACCTGTAAAGATTTGCCGCTTGCGGCACCACTGCCCGACTTATATGAAATGCGCTGTGTTCGTAATCGCCGAGTTTATGCGGTCGATGGAAACGCATTCTTCAGCCGGCCTGGGCCACGATTGGTCGATAGTTTAGAAATCCTAGCCCACGCGATCGACCCTGCGACGCATTCGCTTTCCAGCGAGTTGAATCCATACGCGGCCGTCGCTGTCGACTTGGTTGGCAATCGCTAAGTCAGTTTGATGACAGACAACATGCCGCGAACGACCAGGTCGTGGTAGCTGACCAATCCCAAGACCTTGCCATTTTCGATCACAGGCGCTAGGCTGAGCCCGAAACGCTGCATCATTCGCGCACAGTAACGGATATTCATATCCGGCGCGACACTAAGCACAGGCTTTGCCATGATCTCATAAAGGTTGACGCGCTCGGGTGAGCGATCGGCGGCGAGCACTTGTTTTGCGATGTCGGCGATTAGAACGATACCGAACTCATCGTCATCGTTGCGTTTATTGATGATCAGCGCTTTGGCGTCGGGATACCGCATTGCCAAAAGCGCATCTTTTACGGTCAGCATTCCATCGACCAAATCGAATTGTTCGCTCATGACGTCGCGAACGCGAACAATGCTTGTCTCACTCATAGTTTTTCCTCCACCAATTTTGTAAGCGATTGGATTTGATGGTTTACACCCACGGCATCTTCGACATCAATTTGGAATGCGATCCCACTGCCGGAACTTGAATCGAACGCGGCACAGTTGCAAATCGTTTCGAGGATTTTGCGACTAAGATGTTGTTCGACCAGCATCAGCAAGACATCACGTTGTGATTCGAGTGACAAACCGAAGAATGTTTTCGCGGGACGAATCCCTTCGCCACGCGCATGACCGATGACGGTTGCGCCCGTCGCGCCGGCCTGACGAGCGGCTTTCATCACTTCGGTCGTTTTGTCGTCATCGACAAGGGCGATTATCAATTTGAAGCGCATGGTCGTTTCCACCGATTAGGTTTGCGTGGCTGATTCTTGCTCAATTTCTATCCGTTGGGCGCGTTGGTTTCGATAATGGGACAATTGGCCGTAACCCATGACCGTCATGATAGGAAATAAGGATGCAAAGGCGATTAAGCCAAAACCATCGACCAGTGGATCGGCTCCTTCGATCTGCGTTGCCAACCCCAGTCCCAGTGCGGCGACAATCGGAACCGTAACGGTCGACGTTGTCACGCCACCGGAATCGTATGCGATCGGAACGATCGATTTGGGTGCGAAATAAGTTTGGATGATGACGAAAAGGTATCCAGGCAAGATGAAGTACGGCAATGGGTAACCCACGATGATTCGAAATGTGCCGATTGCGACCCCGACGCCGACCCCTAAGGCAACGACCAATCGCAATTCCAGTTCCTTAATTGTACCGCCCGAAATTTCACCAGCTTTTGTGGCGACCGCGATCAGAGCCGGTTCGGCGATGGTGGTGCTGACGCCGATCGTGAATGCGAAGATATAAACCCAATAATAGTCGTACCATTTGTTCAACGGCGGCGTTTCGTTTGATAGGGTGCCGCAGACAAACTCCGGCGAAGCGAGTTGCATCGCCATCGATTCACCGATCGGGAACAGGGCGAGTTGCAGACCGATCAGGAACGTGGCCAAACCAAACAACACACAAAGGAAACCGAGCGTTAAGCGTCGCAGGTCGTTGAATGCGCGTCGCAAAATGACGAGTTGAAAGAATACAACGATCACCAAGATCGGAATGACATCGCGAACGGTGCTGAGCAATGTACCGACAAGCAAGTTGAATGCTTCCATCAGTAAACAAGCCCCAACATCAAAACAAATAAGATGGGCATCAACGCGGCCATCGCGATCATGCCGAAACCGTCCAGCAGCGGGTTGCGGCCTTTAATGCTCGATGCGAGCCCTACGCCCAGCGCGGTGGTCAGCGGAACAGTGATGGTTGATGTGGTCACGCCGCCGGAATCATAAGCGATGGCAACAATCTGTGGAGGTGCGCAAACCGTCATCACCATGATCAACAGGTATCCGATCGTGATCAGGTATTGTATGTTCCAACCTAATAGAATTCTCATTACACCGATTACCAATGCCAATCCTACGGCGACGGCGACCGTCGCGCGAAGGATCAAAGCGAATCGCGCTCGGTCCGATGCGAGTGTATCGGTTAAAGATGCGACCACGGTCAGCTCGGAAGCTTTGCCGGCCACGGCAATCAGCGCCGGTTCGGCGAACGAGGTTCCGAAACCGAGCGAGAATGCGAATGCGGTCAACCAGAATACGTTTCCCTTGCGGGCAAAGTCATGTGCCATCTGCTGGCCCAATGGGAACAGCCCGATTTCCAGTCCAAGGACAAACAGTGTCAGGCCGATTACAACCAACATCATTCCGACAAACAACTGGCCAACATTTTCGACAGGACGTTGGAATACCAATACCTGAAACAGACCGATGACAATGATGATCGGCAACAGGTCGCGAAGACTGGCCCACAACAGCCCGCCAAACCACTTGGCGCCCGACAGCACTTGGGATCTTGTTGGCATTGCGTGGAGGATTTCTAGGCGGTGTGATGAACACGAACCGGCGAAACAAAGTCTTTTGGTTTTACTGCGAGCACTCCACAAGTTACCCAACCGAGAAGGTGCTCGGCGGTATTGCCAACGAATAGACCGGCGAGGCCTGATCGACAGACGGTTCCCATGACGATCAAGTCGGCTGCGGATTCAGTGGCGACTTCGGCGATTTTGTCCGAAGCGGTGCCTTGCAGCAGATGAACACGGATCGGTGGCAATTCTTCGTTTGGCGCAGGCGTGTGTTTGGCGAGCCATTTATCGAGTGATTGACGAACTTGTGATTCGGCTTCGCGGATCAATCGGTCACATTCTTGAGTACCGAGCCGGCTTCTTAATGTGCGCTCCATGGGAACGTTCCAGACGCTGACCAAATGCAACGCCGCGTTTTCATCTCGCGCTAGCGAGATCGCGAGTTCGAAAAGGGTGTCGTTCAGATCGATATGTTCGGGGTCGTCAGCCAGCGGATCGATGGCGGCCACAATGGTGTGATAGTTTGCCCCGGTGGATGGTTTGATTGCCCAGACTGGGCATGGGCAAGTTCGCATCAAGGCGCGGGTCACACTGCCCAGCAAATGCTTCAGTCCGGTTTGAGTATTTGCGGTTTTGATTACCAAGTCGTGACCCGAGTCGATCACTTCGGAAACGATCTCGATTGCAGGGTTGCCGACGCGAACCACAACGGCCGCTTCGATTCCGGTCGCCACATATTGCGACGCGATTTGCATCAATTCATTGCGACGTTCTGCCACGGCGTCGGATTCAAGATTTTGCGGCAGGTAAGCTTCGGTGGCGAAGAATGAAGTGGAGATCGGTGCTACGACGTCCATGATAGTTAAACGTGCACCATTCTTCATCGCCAAGGTCACGGCGCGAGTCATCGTCGCGTCATACGGTTCGCCGCCGATGACAACCAGAATGCTTGAGAATCGTTCCATAGTACAAGCCGTTGCTAAATGGGCGCCAAGCCGCTGTGCGTGGCTGTGCGTATCTGCAGAGATACATGCAACCTAACGCCACAAGGCCCTTTCGACAACTATGCGACGGATCGTAATCGCAGTCGCTGGGCGGATCGACGCGAGACCACTGTGTCAGGTGAATGCGGAACGGAAGCGTGTTTCGGCTTCGGCGTCGCCAATCACCACCAATTCAGACTCTGGCATCAGCGGCAGTTTCGCATCGGGATTCATCTCGGTAACGCCAGATCGCACCACGGCCACGACGCTGCATCCGGTGGTTTCGCGAATCCCGCTTTCGAGCAACGTTTTGCTTTGCAATCGATCGGGTGTCGGCAGTCGGAACACGTGCAACCCTTCGGCCAACAGCAGCACGTCGCTGCGGCGCAGCAAATTGAACAGCGCATTGGCACCCGTGGTGGCATAGGACAGGACAAAATCCGCACCGGCGCGATGCAATGTTGAAACGTTTCGTTCGACATTGGAACGCGCTAAGATTTGAACATCGGGACGGAGCCGACGGCAGTAAAGTGTCAAATAAACATTCATATCGTCGTCGTGGGTTGTGATCACGACTGACGAACAATCTTCTATACCAGCGCGCACTAAGACTTCCAATTCCGCAGCATCACCCAATACATAATGTTCGGGATTGCGAATCCGCTGGGATTGACGTTCAACGATTCGGTAATCGATCCCTTGTCGGGCGAGCGATTCACCCACGGAGCGCCCAACACGCCCGCCGCCGATGATGATGACAGGTTTGTCGTTCGACTTATAAATGCAAAACAGAGCGTCGTACTGGTCGAGTTGTTCGCGAGATCCGGCAAAGACTAAGACGCTGTGCTCTTGAACGACTGTATCGGGTGTTGCGATTTGAAACTTGCCGCGTTGCCAAAGTCCGATCACGTTAACATTGGCATGACTGCGCAGGCCGATTTGGCGGAGCGACCGGCCGACCAGCGGCGTACCGGATGCGGACGCATCGGCGACCAGCAGATCGCCGAACTCGCCGATAACATGGCATTTGGAATCGCGACCGAGCACACGTCGCGCGATCGCATTGCCGAGCATTTCGCCCATCTGCAGCACTCGCGTACAGCCCGCCAAGTCGAGAATATCGACCGATGCAGGAAAGGATGCGGTGGCAACGATCGGCACCTTTTCGGCGATTTCGCGAACCGTAAAGGCGATGTTGGTGTTTGCGGTGTCGGACCGATTGGCAACAACCAACGCCGCCCGATCGACGCCGGCCATCCGATAGGTTTCCGGATCGTCAAATGGACCGACCATGACACGAAAGCCCTGGTCGTGCAGCGACAATGCGTCGGGCAGTTCGTCGACCAATACGACATAGTCGACGTGTGACTGTTCCAGCATCCGAATCAAGGCTCGTTCGATCGAATCGAGTTTGGTGAGGATCACATGATCGCGAGTCAGGCTGCTGACTGACGTCGGCGCGCGAGCGGCTTGCCTTGCTTCCATCCAGGGCAGGAAAAAAAACTGGATGAAAGTGAACGGCAACAGCACAAGCAGAAAGATTGTGCCCGACAGCAGAACAATGACCGAAAAGATTCGACCGAGGTCAGACTGGAAAGTGATATCACCAAAACCCAGCGTCGACATGACGACGAACGTCCAGTAAATCGCAGTTGGCCAAGAGTGCGATTGGCCTTCGCGTTCCATCAAGATGTGGAACACGGTGCTGAACCCGACCAACAAGACGACGAAAATCGCCATCAACCAAAACAGGACCCGCAGGTTTCGTTGTTGGAATTTGTTGCCTAAAAAGGACGTGAGTATCGACGAGGTCGACTTCATGGCAGGAAGGTTTCGAGGTCGAGTTGTGATCAAGACATCCGCAATCTTCGCTGTCCATGCAAACTCTTACAACCGGCGATCAAGGTGATCGCTGCAAAACCTTTGGAGCGTCTTGTAAAACCCTGTTCGGGTAGGCTTTGGGATCAGCCTTTTACCGGCGCACCGTGATCGCCCAGTTGCGCCAAAACTTGCAGGACGCCGTTGAGATGCGCCATGCGCGGACCGAACCGGTCGACGAACTCGTGCAACATGAAATCGCCGTCGACTAAATGTTCTCCGTTTTCGATCACTTCTTCGGTGATCGATTCAAGAAATTGTGTTTGTACACGGCTGAGCGTTTCAGCGGCATTGCGACATGCGCGCGAGAGCTTCGGATTTGCGTCTTTCCATTGCTGAATTTCCGCAGCCCGTTGTTTGTGTAGACCTGAGGTGGCTTGGGCAAGTTCAGCCAACAATTCGTTTTGACGTTGTTGACCGGCAACCAGTTGCCTAAGCAGTTCGATCTGAATGACGTCGCCGCGATCCATACTCTCCGATTGAGTGTCTGCTGAGACGTCGATCCGGAACACTGGAGAAATGGGGGAATGTTCGTGAGCCATAGTCGAGTTGCAATTCCTGAAAGGTCCGGCGGATCGTTTGGTCGGTCGCTCCGCCTGAGTATAACTAGCGAAAGGCTGAGGGGTAGAAAAAACCCGCGCATTGACGCACCAAACACGGCCACACTCGTTATGCAACGAGCGTCTGACTTCGGCTTGGACGTTTGGGTGCTGGTGATGCGGCTCGCAACGCCCTGCGGGGAGTTTAAATCTTTTTTCCACATTGGCTCAAGTATTCGCACGCTGGTTATTCGGTAAGAGTCATCAGCAAGGACAAATGGTCGCTAAAGTCGGCACAACCGGTTCGCCGATAGGCAACAAGTACCGGTTGTCCTGCGCCGCTGGACGCAACCGTCGCGCCGACATGCCGGTTCACGAAGTTTCATTCGATCGATCGAGTTACGGAGCTCAAACACGTATGGCCAGTGTCGCCGAGGCAGAACCAGCGATCGGTTTTTACACCGTCGAGCAATCCGAGTTCACAGGCTGGACGGGTGGCTTGTTGGTGCTCAACGCGTCTGGGCGTCCGCTGGAGTTTCAATGCACGTTACCGATTCGTCCCTCGCGAGCCCACGAGATCCTCTACGGTGCAACGCTCCGCGATTACTTGATCGGTGATGCGATCGGTTCGCTGCTGATCAGTCGATGTCGCAATACACCCCGAATGATCTGTTGCGATCAGCCCGAAGCATTGCACTTAGATGTTCATACGGATTGTCCGATGTTGCTGGTTTGCGAAGCGGCCGAAACGGACGAGGGCCCGATCACCGATGATATGTTGCCTGGCTATGACCGCTTGGAACTGGCGGGATCGTCGCTGCGGGTTGCGACCGAGCGGTCCGAGGAAGTGTCACGCTTGTTGGGCAAGTTTCGCAGTTTGCCCGATATCGTTGAACCCTTTGGAAGAATTCGAGAGGCGATCGGTGAGGCACAAAAGCAGGTCGCTCGTGCTCGCAGCGCAGCGGCTTGATGCCAGGTTTTTTGCCTGAACGACTCAGGCGGCAAAGATCGACACCACGAAATCGGAAACAAACATGCTGGATGGGATCAAGGTCGAGATGGATGAAGCGATTTCGTTCGTCAGCGACGATCTGGTTACCGCTGCGGTTTTCGAATTAAACGTCGAGCCGATTGATCCCAAAGCATTTCCGATCCGTTTGCAACCGATTGAGGTGAAATCGGTGGGCTACCAGTTTCCTCGCGCTGGTGGCGGCGTGACCGTCTTTCGCAATCGAGCCGTTGCGGGCCAGGCGAGTGGTGCGGGCCAGCGCGGCAGTGAAACTCAGGCGACCGGCGCACTTCAATCAGGGGGCGCAGGCCAAACGACCGGCGCAGCGTCAAGCAATGCGGTTTCGGCGTCCGTTCCGCTNNAAGCTGGAAGACCGACTTTATTACCTGCTGCAACCGCCGCTGGAATTGTTAGTTGGCAGCGAACAGCTCGATTTTCCGTTTGAACCGTTTCCCTACCAATTGGATGGGATCGCGTTCCTTTTCCCTCGCTATGCGGCGGTGTTGGCCGATGAAATGGGATTGGGAAAGACGATGCAGGCGATCAGTACGATGCGTCTGTTGTTATGCAGCGGCGAAGTTCGCAATGTTTTGCTGATCTGTCCCAAACCGCTGGTCAGCAATTGGTTGCGTGAGTTCAGCGTTTGGGCACCGGAGATACCGGTGGCCGCGATTGAAGGATCGGCTGCGACACGCCAGTTTCAGTGGACCAGTCCGGACATCGCGGTCAAAATCGCCAACTACGAACTGCTGATGCGAGACCGCGAGTGCGTGTTGGACCAGGACCAGCATTTTGATTTGGTCATGCTGGACGAAGCCCAGCGGATCAAAAACCAGCGTAATTCGACCAGCGTGATCGTGCGTGAGATCAAGCGAACGCGATCCTGGGCGTTAACCGGAACGCCGGTGGAGAACTCGCCCGAGGACATTGTGGGAATCTTTGAGTTCCTGTCGCCGGGCTATCTGAGGCCTGACATGTCGATGTCAGCGATCGCCAAAGCGACGCGTGATCACATGCTGCGGCGGACCAAGGATATGGTTTTGGAGGACATGCCGCCGAAGCTGTATCGCGATGCGGATTTGGAGCTGACGGCCGAGCAGATGGCGACTTACGAAAAGGCAGAAAACGAAGGTGTTGTGCAGCTTGAGAATCTTGATCAGCAATTGACGATCCAGCACGTTTTCGAGTTGGTGCTGCGACTCAAACAGATTTGCAACTTTGATCCTGCTACGGGCGCGAGTGCGAAATTGGAACGCTTGGTGGCCGATATGGAAGAAGTCGCGGCCAGTGGCCAGAAGGCGATTCTGTTCAGCCAGTGGGTTAATAGCATCGAGCAGATGAAGCCAGCATTGGCCCGCTTCGGCACGCTGGAGTACCACGGCCGGATCCCGCACAAGCAGCGTGAGGGTGTGATCAAGCAATTCAAAGAGGACCCTTCTAAGCACATTATCCTAATGAGCTATGGGGCCGGCAGTGTGGGACTGAACCTGCAGTTCTGCCGCTATGTATTTTTGTTCGATCGCTGGTGGAACCCTGCGATCGAAGACCAGGCGATCAATCGGGCGCACCGAATCGGTGCGGCCGGCAGCGTGACGGTGACGCGAATGTTGATGGCCGGGACGATCGAACAGCGAATCGCCGCGGTTTTAGACCAGAAACGTGAGATGTTCGACGAATTGTTTTCGGATTCGCGAGCACCGGGCTCGGCAGGGCTCAGCCGTGAAGAAATCTTTGGTCTTTTCAACCTGCGAAGTCCCAAAGGGAAGATCGCAGCGTAAGGGATGTTCGACAAGAGGCCGCGTCTAGTCTGCGGCCTGTTCCGAGTTTGGTTGCAGGATTTCCAGAATCCGGACGCCAAACTTGTCGCCGATTTTTACGATTTCACCGTGTGCAATCGGAAGTCCAGCGGCTTCCAACTCCATCGGGTCGGCGTAGTGCTTGTTGAAGGTCAACATTGCCCCAGGAACCATCCCGAGCACCCGGCCGAGTGAAATCTTCTGGCGGGCGAGTGTTACCGAAAGCGTGGTGTCGATGTTGAGCACGTTTTCCCGGTGCGTCGAGCTCTTCGTTGCCAAAATCCGTTGCCTCACAGACTTTTTGGGGGTTGATGTCCAATGCGCCCGGCGGAGGCGGACTTGTTGTCGCTCGCTGGCGCTTCGGGCTAGTCTCGGTTATCGTCCGCTGCGGCGCGGCGATTGAGCTTGGACCGAAAAAATTGGTAAAGTCGTCACGCATCAGCGAAAATTACCTTTCCACCTGAAATGGGGGATTTCGTAGTTTGCCTGAGCCAAAAAGTGGCCTCAATCGGTCGTTCCTGATGGAAGAATAGGCAAAACTTCGGCAAAACCACCCGAAAGGGGGTGTGGTGCGGTTGCTGTGGTGGATAAATTGACGCTCGTCGTAACGTCGTCAAAGCGATGAAGGGACTTGGTTCTGATCAAGCTCTACGCGACACCCTCACTCCCTATCACTGATCTTTGAAAAGAAAGCGGCTGAGATGTGCTTACTTGCTGTTCAGTACCGGCTCGTTCCCGAGAGTCCCATTCTGGTAGCTGCAAACCGTGAGGAGTATTACGACAGGCCAAGTTTGGCCCCGTCGATTCAAAGCGGTAAACCACGCGTGTTGTGCGGCATTGATCAACGGGCTGGCGGCTCATGGTTAGGCGTTAATCAAGCAGGTCTCTTCATCGGACTGTGCAATCGAACCACCGCGCAACCGTTGTTTGGTCAACGATCGCGTGGTTTGCTGGCACTGGACTTGATGCGTTGTTCGTCCGCTCGCAAGGCTGTGGACAAAGCGATGGCTGAATTAGAGCGGACCCGTTATGAGGGTTGCAACATCGTCATCGCCGATTCGCGAGACGGTTTTGTGATCCATGCCGACGAGAAAGTCAACGTGGTTGAGATGCAACAGGGGCTGAATATCGTCGGGGCGCGGGATTTAAACGATCCTCGGGACCAACGGGTCGCGATGGCCAGGCGACTGTTGACACTGCAGACGCTTGACTCGCCCGTCAAGTTTTTGGCCGTTGCCAGCAAGGTATTTGCTCGCTCACCCACGGGCGACGGCCGACCGAGCATGGTATTCCGCGGTCGCGAGCATGGCACGGTCAGCAGTTCGCTGATTGCGCTCGGGGTAAAACCCCGAGACGCGATTTACCAGTTCAGCAGCGGGGCTCCGGATCGGTCGCGATACGAAGATTACTCGCCACTGCTTCGCGACATCCTCAGCCGTGGGCTGCGAGAGTCGCGAATTTCGTCACGATCGGTTTAGCGAATCGTTTGATCGAACACGCCTGGTGGCAATGCGAATCCACCGGCTGGCGGAGCCGCTGGTGATCCGCTTGCTGGTGCTGTGGTCGGTTCTGTCCACGTGCCAGCTGAAGAGGGTACGACCTGCGAAGGCTGGGCAGTTGGCTGTCCAGCGAAAGCGCTGGAGATCTGGTTAGCAGAGGCCATAACGCCCGAACCGGCTTGAGCGATTCGCGTCGCACCTGCATCGATGGTCGTCAACATATCACGCGATCGCGAAACTGCTTGTGCCACAGCCGAATCGTGGCTTGCTGCGGGTTCGTACTTCAGTACCTCGCTCAGTTGGTTCTTCGCTTCGGCATAGTTACCGGACTGATACTGCATGTACGCCATGTTAAAGTGAGCGACGGCGGGCTTGTTGTGTTGCAACAAAACTTGCATCGCACCCTCTTGATTACCGGCGTCAAAGCGAATGTTTGCCAAGTTATTGGCAAAGCGTGATGTCCCCGGCGAGATCGTCAGCGCTTCAGAGATTGCGCGATCTGCACCCGCGGTATCGCCCATTTTCGCTCGGGTCATGCCGTAATCATTCAGCAGTGCCGAATCTTTGGGGCTTACTTTCAAGGCTTTTTCGAACGATTCCGAAGCCTGAGGAAAGTTCTGTTGACGTAGTTGCAAACGAGCAACGCTTGCCAACGCGGCTGCGTTGTTCGGTTCTGCTTGCACGGCGCGATTGTAGCTGTCCATCGCCTTGGTGAAGTCGCCTGTGGTTTCCCAAAGCGCACCTTGTGCGACAAAGACTTCCGGGCTGACCGAAGCCGGAGTTGACAATCGGGTCGGATCGTTATCAGGCAACTTGGTGCCGTCTGCGGCAACCGTCGACTCAGAACCGCCGAAAAGCCCGGTTACTCCGTTCTTGGTTTTGTTCCAAGCGCTGGAGGTTGCGGTGCTCAGACTATTCGCTTGTCCGGTAACGGCCTGCCGCATCGATGCCAGCTGGCCAGGTTGCGATGGCGTCTCCGCAGGTGCTGCGGCGACTTTATCGCCAGCTTTGGAGAACGGATTAAGCGACGCCACACTGAATGATTGGCTGGAGCATCCTGTTGAACACAGAGCGGCGATGCCCGCAACGCATGCTACATGGGATGCCCGTTGGGCACTTCTTATAACTTTCACTTCTGGGACCCTGTAAAAAGCAAGGTTATGCCGGCGCGGATCGGCGCGAACCAGGGTTCCGCTTACCACCGCCTCGAAAATCCAGACGAACCACAAGTATCTAGCAATTCGTGACCGGCATCGGTCGGGCATCAATTCGTCACAGGATTTATCGACCCAGTCCGCACGACCGCTTCAACGGAACTTTGGCTTGCAGCAGGAAAAATGAGAAAATCCAGCACTTTTGGCGAAAGCAAGCACGCCAAGTGGAGTTAAGCGCAGGCAAACAGGCAAACGTCTCGGTCGCCATATCGTTTGCGATACGGGGTTAGTTTCCGCTGGTGACACCAGCGGATCCCGAAGCCGTCGTCGAGGGCAATTTCGGCGCTGGCAAGCTCTGCATCCACTGACGCGTGACGCTGGTTGCCCAACCGCCTGAGGCTGCTGAGGGCTCGATGTCGGTGACCATCACTTGCGGAACGGGACCGCCGATTTGCATCGCAGCCAGAGATTGGTGAACCGATGCGATACGAAGTTCCGTTTCGTCTTGGTTGGTGCCACGCAACACGTAAATGGTGCGCCGATCATGCGGAGCTTGCTTGGCGATCCACTCGACTCGGCGGCTGCCCGCTAGGTTGAGCGAACAATCGCCTTCACGAAACAATTCGTTGCCGATCGTGTTGTGGGCCCGCCAACCATTGTGTTTCATCACAGCAAATGGGGCTTGAACGGCCTGGGCGTCGACGTCGACAAAGGGCTGAGGCCAAACGTTGTTGCGGGTGTAATCGACATGCTTTGCGTGCCAGAACGAGTGCCAATCGGCGCTGGCAGACTGCCCCATGATTGTGCCCAGCAGTGCCAAACCAAGCACACAACGTTTTGACAAGCCAGCCAAGACCATGTTCCAGTTCCTTCTTTCCGACGGCGTTGGCGCTGCTTGTGCAACGCCAGATTCGATTTTCTTGTGATCGGCTGTGCGATGGCTCAGACGTTGGGTGAAGCATCGCCGATGTCTCAACCGCCACATCCCGCACAGCCTCGCAGGGTTGCCACAGCCTCGAATTGTTGCCAAACCGCTAACGTTTACAACACGCTGGCAATCGCTTCGGCCAGGCGCAGCAGGTTGCCTGGCGTAACGCCAGCAACGTTGATCCGTCCGCTGCCAACGATGTAAATGCTTTGTTGAGTCCGCAGTTCATCGCACTGCATTGGCGTTAAACCGGTGTAGCTGAACATCCCTGATTGGTTCAACAGGAATGAAAAGTCGCGTTTGGCGTTTGCTGCGGCAAGGGCCTGGACCAGCGCCTTTCGCATGTCGGCGATCCGATTTCGCATTTCTGCTAGCTCGGTCAACCAAAGTTGTCGCAATTCACTGTCGCCCAAGACGGTTGCGACGACCGATGCGCCGTGCCGCGGCGGATTGCTGTAATTGGACCGGACGGCTCGTTTCAGATGGCTCAGTGCCGCTTTTGCAGATTGATCGTCAACGGCGACAAGTGCCGCTGTTCCGACTCGCTCGCTGTAGAGCCCGAAGTTCTTTGAGAACGAAGTCGCCACGAGGACTTCGCTGCAACGGGCTAGCAGGGCCCTCAGCCCAACCGTGTCTTCTTCCAATCCAGAACCGAAACCTTGATAGGCAAAGTCAACCAGCGGCAACAATTGACGCTCAACCAACACATCCGCAACGTCAGACCATTGTGCGGCCGTCAGATCAACGCCGGTCGGATTGTGGCAACATGCGTGCAGCAGCACGACATCGCCGGCACGCGGCTTGGATTTTAGGTCATCCATCATCGCGGCGAAGTCGAGTCCGGTCTTGGACGCGTCGAGATAACGATAGGTTTGCGTTGCCAATCCCGCAGCATTAAACACGCTGATGTGGTTTTCCCAGGTTGGATTGGAAACCCAAACGGTTGTCGACCGATGGTGACTGGCCAGGAAGTCCGCTGACACGCGAACGCCGCCGGTCCCGCCGGGTGTCTGCACCATCGCAACCCGCTTGGGATCGACTGCATCGCCAAAAACCAATTGGCGGGCGTGGTCGCGGTAGGCTGGCAAACCGTCGATGCCGAGATACGTTTTGGTCAACTCGGTATCGACCAACCGCTGTTCAGCCGCTTTGACACAGGCTAGAACCGGCGTCTGGCCTTGAGCGTCTTTGAACACTCCGACCGCTAAATTGATTTTGGCCGGGTTCGGGTCGGCGGTGAAAGATTCGGATAAACCGAGGATCGCATCGGGCGGTGCGGGCTTGAGCGTTTCGAACATGCTGGTAAGTAAGTGTGTGCGGTCTGGAAATGAACTCGCTAAAAATGTCGCTAAGATCCTAATCATCCGTTTTCTTGCTTGCGAGGCGGCAGCACAAACCGTCGAGGTGAAGTCATCAAACTTTTCGACTTTCTCGTCGCCGGGGCCGGTTCGGCCGGCTGTGTCGTCGCCAGAGTTCTGGCCGAAGCGGGTTACCGAGTCGCGGTCGTCGAAGCAGCGGAGCCCGGACTACCAAACCGCAGACCAGCGGAATATCTGCGAAGCTTTGGTACCGACCATGATTGGCGATTGAAAACGACGCCGCAAAAGTCGCTGGCAAGCCGGCAATTGATCCAGCCTCGCGGTCGTGGGCCTGGCGGTTCCACTCGCATCAACGCCATGATTTGGTATCC
>DNWZ01000664.1 GCA_003506095.1 Planctomycetaceae bacterium
GAAGGGGGCGACCGTGCCGCTTGGACCGCTTATTACCGTGCACCCAAAGCGGATGGAACCCCGGGTGACTGGAAATCTCATAACTTGCAACGTCAACTCGGTGCGTTCATTGATGGCGGAGCGAACTTTTTGTCGACGATTGGCATGCCGCTGAAAATGGGGATCGCGATCATGGCTGTGTTGGTCGCATGCTTTGCCGCCACCACGCTTGATACTGCGGCACGTTTGAATCGATACGTGTTGCAAGAATTGGCCGACTCGGTTGGTATCACACCGATGAAGAATCGATTTGTTGCGACGGTGGTGGCGGTAGGGGGCAGCGGAGCGATTGCGCTGCTAGCAGGTGAGAAGCCTGGAACGGGGGGGCTGGTTCTGTGGCCACTCTTTGGTGCAACGAATCAATTGTTGGCCGGTTTGGCGCTGATGGTCGCGACGTTTTATCTTGCCCGACGCAGCCGTTCGGTCGCGATTGTTGCGATTCCAATGATGTTGATGATGATAATGCCCGCTTGGGCAATGACTTATGACTTAATGTTCAACTGGATTCCCACACGCAAATACACGTTGATCGCTTTCGGATTTACGATCATAGCATTGCAAGCCTGGATGATCGTCGAAGGCGTTTTGCTGTATCGCAAGATTCGCGGCGTCGAAGAGCCGCGAGCGGATTTGCCGAAGGGATTTAAGAAAACGGCGCTGGCCAGCGGCACTTAACGTCCCAGCCACGGCATCGAATCCGGAACAATACGATTGCGAACCGGTTCGGGCAACGGGTTCTGATAGGACGGTGGTCGCGCACCGGCTTCGTAGGGGCCGATGTCGTTCTGGGGATACGGGTCGTGGATCACCGCACTTGCCTGTTGTTGAGCCAGCGGTCCTGGAGGCCCAAACATGTGGTGGCCGCGGCATCCAACCATGCATGAGGTGGCCAACGCGAGGGTCAACGTGGCGAGGGATTGACGTTTCATGTCGTTGGCTTTCTTGGTTCGGATTGCTTTCCGGGGGGAGGGTACCAGTTTGATCGCGTGCAGGCCAAGAGAGATTCGGCCGACGCGACTGACTGCTTAGTCGGTACATCGAATCGCAAGCAGCGGCCTTCTGAGTCGATTCGGCCAGGATGTCACGGATCGACGGGCGACGGGTTGCGAATGGCGGGATCGAATCGGTGCGTCCGAATGAATGGACCAATGCAAGTGCTCGGTCCGCGATGGGCGATTTGTAATGCTGTGAATCGCACACAGGCGGCAACTACCCCACCGACTCACGCGATGCCGCTTTCTTGACTATCATCTGTTACCTCGTCACAAACCGACCGCGTCTCCCAAAACAGGCAACTCGCCATGCGTCGCTCGCCCAAACGGAAATTGTCGTTATCGCTGTTGATCATTCCGATTTTTATGGTGATAGCCACGCCAGCGTTTGCCCAGGAATCAAAGCCGGAAAAAACGGACGGCCAGGCATCGCCGATGAATGTCGTGTTCATTTTGGTAGACGATCTTGGCAAACACGATCTGTCGATCGAAGGGAGCACTTTTTACGAAACTCCAAAAATCGATGCCTTGGCACGACGGTCGATGCGGTTTCATCAGGGGTATGCCTGCTGCCAAGTTTGCAGCCCATCGCGAGCGAGCATCATGCTTGGCCAGTTTCCGGCTCGCCACGGAATCACCGATTGGATCGGCGCGGCGGTCGGCACGGCCTGGAACCGCGACGATCGACTGTTGCCAGCTGAATATGTCAGGCAATTGCCGCTGGAACAAACCACCATGGCAGAGGCCTTTCGCGCGGCAAACTACAAAACGTTTTTTGCTGGCAAGTGGCATTTGGGTGGTGACGGGTCGTTACCCGAAGATCACGGATTTGACATCAACATCGGCGGCCATCACCGCGGATCGCCCCCTGGCGGATTTTTCAGCCCCTATCAAAACCCGAAAATGACGGATGGCGCCGATGGCGAATCGCTGACCTTGCGATTGGCCGACGAAACGGCGGCCTTTATTCGATCGCAGCAGCGCGACCAACCGTTCTTTGCGATGCTATCGTTTTACACCGTCCACGCACCGGTACAGACCACCCAAGAATTATGGCAAAAGTATCGTGACAAGGCCGCGAAAATGCAGCCGGTGCAATCACGCTTTGAAATCGATCGCACGATGCCGGTTCGCATGGTGCAGGATCATCCGGTCTATGCCGGGATGATCGAAACGATGGATGACGCGGTGGGCCGAGTGATGGCGGCAATCGAGGCACAGGGGATCGCCGATCGCACGATCGTTGTGTTCACCTCGGATAACGGCGGAGTCGCATCGGGCGACGCGTTTGCGACCAGCAACCTGCCGCTGAGAACCGGCAAAGGACGCCAGTGGGAAGGCGGCATTCGTGTTCCCTATTACATCCATGTTCCCGGAACAACGGATCGAGGGCTTGAAAGCAACGTCCCCGTAACCGGCGCGGACTTTTATCCTACATTGGTCGATTTGGCCGGTTTACCGCTGCGCAGCGAACAACACCGGGACGGCCAAAGTTTAGCACCGCTAATCAAAGGCGAAGCCGAAGCGATTGCTGCGGGTAATGAGCGACCGTTGGTTTGGCACTATCCCCATTATGGCAATCAAGGGGGTGAGCCGAGCGGTATCTATCGCCAGGGACCATGGAAATTGATCCACTATTACGAAGACGACCGAACCGAACTTTATAACCTTGAATCCGACCTCGGCGAACAGAACAATTTGGCAACTGCGGAACCGAATCGCGCATCGCTGATGAAGGCAAAGCTAGAAGAGTTTCTAAACAGCGTCGGAGCAAAGTTTCCAAGCCCCGACGACCGATTCACCGACGCCGCGGCGACCGCAAAGCTGAAGCGATTCCGCGAAAAGGTCTTGCCCCAGTTGGAAACTCAACATGCA
>DNWZ01000507.1 GCA_003506095.1 Planctomycetaceae bacterium
CAGAGTGCGATGCCGCCGATCTGCAGGATCGCCTGGGCGATGATCGGATCGCGTCGCTGTTCTATGGTGAGTTGCCGCCGGTCGGCATCGAGCCGCTTCTGCACCTGCATCCACTCCCGACGGGCTTCAGCGTCCTGGATGACCAGCTCGGTTGCGGCGCGATTCACTTCGGCCTGCATCCGTGTCAGCTCCTTGTCTTGCCGGCAGCCGGCTGATGCGAGCACCAGCATGAATACTAACGCAGTCGCTGGTGGAATCTTAAAACGGAAAGTCATCCGCATTATGCTGCGACCTCCGCCGAACAACACGCCGCAGGATTTCGGTCAATCCGCGTTGACGCCGACGTTCGTGGATTACCACGCCGATGGCCACCGCAGCCAGCGCCACCAAGCAAAACAGGACCACATGAATGGTAGACAAGATCACGGTTCAAATCTCCTAGAAACGAAAAGAGCCGTGACCCGCCAAATCATCGCTGTCAACGACGATCGGTGGGCCACGGCTCAGGGGATGGAAACAATAAGAATCAGTTGACCGACGGATTACGGTTCACCTTGCGGCGACCGGTACCTTGTGGTTTCTGATTGCGATAGACACCGGTCTGCTCGGCCGACAAACAGCGGCCATCGGCCCACTGACGCAGCCGCTCGACCGATTCACCAGCGGTCACGGCCACCGGCACCACGTTCTCAGCCGCCTGAATCAGCGGTGCATCGAGCAATGCCGCCAGTCGGCAACACGATTTGATCTCCGCACCGGTCCAGAGCTCATCAGCAGGTCGCGGCTCACTCGCATCGAGCCCATAACGGTTCAGATACAGCGTCCAGATTTCATCCTTCTGCTTGCGATCAGGCAGGTCGAGAAAGAACACCGCATCGAACCGTTCGGCCCTTACGAACTCCGGCGGCAACTTCTGGATATCGTTCGCCGTGCAGACCACGAACACGTCCGACTCGTGATCATTGAGCCACGCGAGGAACGAACCGAACATCCGCGACGACACGCCACTGTCGCCGCTGGTGCCACTGGCACCGGCAAGTGCCTTTTCAACCTCATCGATCATCAGCACACACGGAGCCATCGCGTCAACCGTGGCGAGTGCCTGACGTGTTCGCTCCTCCGACTGCCCGACCAGCGAGCCCATCAAACTGCCCACGTCGAGAATCAACACCGGGCGGCCGACTTCATTGCCGAGCGTTTTGCAGAACTCGCTCTTGCCACAACCCGGCGGCGACAGCAACATCACGCCGCGAGGTTTGACACGCTCACGTGCNNAGTTCCCAGATCGCCGCCGGGGTCAACTTGCTGTGGCGAACCAGCGACAAACTATAAGCCCCTTCGGCCTCATAACGAGTCAACCCCGAAGCGGCATCGAGCACGTCATCCAACTCGCGGCCCTCGGGCAATTCACCCGATTCGGTAGCGATCCCTTGCGCGATCTCCAGCAACTGATCACGGCTGGGCAGTTCATGCTCGACCGTAACAAACAGTTTTTCCAGCTCCGGTGGCAACTGCACCGTCGGGCTGAGGATCACGATAAACGATCGGTTGACTTTACCGAGAAAGACCGCATGGCTGACTGCCTGGACGATCTCAGCGGACCCAAGAAACCGGTGGAAGTTTTCCAGCACAAAGATCGACGTTGCTTCGTCGCCGGCCGGAGTCGTCACGGCCCGAACCGCCGCCAGTGGATCACTTGCCTCAGCAGTGATCGCAACGTTACCGACGGCGTGTAAGCCACGTTCGATGTTCCAAGTGGCGAGTTGCCACCCTTCGTCACGAGCCATCGCGGCGAGTTCCGCGATGGCGTCTTGGTGTTCTTGCGAGCTGATCCAGATACCGGAGAACCCGGCCCGGATCAGTTCATTCATACGTGATGCAAGCGTCATGCACTTCATCCTATTGGGAAAGCGTTATGGTGTTGGTCAAAAAAGAAAAGCCCGGCGAGCGACCGGTTAAGGCTGCTGCCGGGCTTGCTGTGTTTCGGTTGATTGCGTGCGATAGAAATCAGCCGTCAACTGTTCGGACTGAACTGTGCCCAGGGCCTGCTCCAGAAAGCGGCTCGCTTCTTTGCACTGCGAGCCCGTAAAACCGTTCGTCTGGACGCGAGAAGAACCGTCGGGGGCGACGATGACATCGATCGTTTTCAAGCTGCACCTCCGACGTTGACGGTCAACTTAACGCTACCATCGGCCAGCGAATGTTCGAACACCGAGTAACCTTTGCGACGAGCCTCAATCTTGGTCGCTTCAATCGCATAGGCTTGCAAGAACTCATTGAGCCGTTCCTGCTTGCCCCAGCGGCCCTCATAGTTATCGAACTTCGACTCACCGCTGGTTACATTGAAAACCACCGGATACCGCCAATCACGAAGCCGAACCGCCAGCCCCGACACTGTTTCGGTGAAGAGTTTTACTTCACCTTCGACCGGCTCGTCGAGCCCCAGTCGTTTGCACCCCGCCCGCACCGCCGCAGCGCTACGAACCTGGGTCTGAATCTGCACCACATGTGACATGTGACCTCCCAAAGCATTTGAGTGATAGAAAATGGAAGATGGAATGCTGAGAATCAGCATCTACCGGATAGCCGATAGCTATCGGTCTACCACATTCATATACCATTCAAATGCCTGCGATTTAGCAATTCAAACATGTGCCACACACACAACGAATTGACGAATATACGAGCCAGCCGACTGCCTTTCGCTCGCCGAAAAACATCTACGGGGTTTCAGATTGGCACCATCCCACGCCATTTCGACGGCTAGGTAGTGCGGTGCAAGACATTAGCGACCACCACTCGTCGGTTCAACGACTACATTTGTGGTGCCAATGGCACTCAAAAGCACGGTATCGTCGCGATGTAGCAAACGCGGCCAATCACCTGGTCGGTCTGGGCGCTTCGTAAGCCTCGGCAACAGTCAAGGTCTACGAATCCGAGTACCCACGGGACAAGCACAATGGAAGTAATCCCCTAGACCGACTGCAACGAGTCGCCGGGCATGTGGGGCAACGCAAACTGCCGCTGGTCTTCTTGAACAAGGGCTTAATGCTGGCTGACCAACGGCCTTCAGTAATCCACTTCTCCAGCCACCTCAACCCAGCCTGGCCATCAATCGGCTAGCGACGCATCATCTAAGCCTTAATGTGTTCGCCGTCAGTTGATTGGGTCCCCCGGCGCACCACCTTGACAGGTTGGACATTTACGCCCAATTCCGGCGCCCGCGCCGTCGATGTCTGGTCCGTTTGCACCATACCTTGCCTGACAGTGAGTGCAACGGAGCTCATAAGTGAACTGCCTCATCAGCGTTGGACTTGGTCCAACTCGCCTGATCACTTCCTGCCCGTTAGGATTGATATGCCCAATATCTGTGCTTGCCATCGGTGTTACATGCCTCAGTATCGCTCGTTTATTTGGGACGCATTGATCGGATGTTCGCAAGCGCCCGATCAAACGATGCGACTACAGTCTCAATTTCGGCGGTTAATCGAGATCTTGTGTCGGCATCCATTCCAATGTAGACGTCGGAATGAAGGTCAATCCAGCCTTCAATTAGTCGTTCGCGCCGTGAAAAGTCCTCATCGGATTCGGCTTTTTCCCTTAGGAAGTCGCGCCAGTTTTGGTCACGCTTTTCTTTCTCGTTGCAGTCCTCGCAAGCGTATGCGCGATTGCTAACGTTATTCGGTCCATCAGGATCAATGTGGTCTAGTTGCGCATCCTTCGGGTAGGCATGAATACGTTTCCCGCAATATGCGCAGGCCTCGCCGAAGTGTTCGATTAGAACCACAAGCTGGGATCTGGTCGGGTGTGGATCGAGAACAGCTGTCAAAGAGCGTCGAACAATGTTCTTGGCAAAGGATGGCGAGTAGTTGGCTGGCATTGAATCCTAGTCACTGTCAAGGTTTGGTCGACGAACGGCCGAAATCACGCGGCCGCAACCGCGTGATTTTCCAATTCCAAACGCGAGATCCGGAACTCGCGGTGAGTAGACCGCAGCCTCTTTGACATTGTACTGGTTCGATTCCCTGTTTGCCATCCAGTGCTTGGATGGTGCCTGAATCGGTTGGTACTTTGCCGCATTGACCGCCGGCCCCTCGTAGATCCAGACGTGCGCGGTTAACGCATCCGGCTCCCAGGCTTCACCTGCCTCTACCACTCCTTAACTCACGGTCCATCGCGATCAGGTCGGTCAAACGCTTTGGACTTACTAGCGGATGAAGATCCGTAAATCGATTGAAATCGTCCCAGTTCACATAGCTCTTCTGGCTCCGGCTGGTAGGCCAAAGATAATTCGCAGCCCAAAATCATTGATGGGATTTTGAATCGGCACCCGCCTGCGCCATTCGCCCCACCGAGCCTTCTGCCGAAAAACATCGACGACGACAACGATCGCTTGTACAGTGCCGACGGCAGTCAGCAGCCTCGCCTCGCGATGCCGCTCGTGAGGCGATTGAGCTAACCGCCAATGTGCCAGCCACGAACGCGAAACCTGTATCACGTCAGCGACCACAGTGGGAGTAGTTTAAATCCGATGCCAGCGGGGCAGCTATTTTGGGCAACCGCAGCCCAAAACGCACTTCGCACTGCCGTTCGAGGACATTGCGGCTCGCCCCGAGAATAGGTGAGAAACAAGGGCATTTAGTCTCGGCGTCCATCCGGCCGATTGATGTTCGAGCTCTTGCGTGTAGCCAGTGAAAAGGTTTTTATCTCCAAATCAGTTCCGTTCCGTCGCTCGCCGCCGAAACTGAGTATCAATCAACACGATGCTTTGAGAATTAACAAGCGTAGCGATCGCTGCGTTTAGGATCATCGCCGCGATGCTACGATCTTCCTGTTGAACCTCCGCAAAAGCTTCGTGCAGATCCGACGACTTCATCAACCTGCGGACATTCGCCCATCTTTAGTTGGCTGGCTGTTAAGCTGCTTTTCCGTAACGCGGCACACTCAGAACGACCCACCGGACCGGTCTCAGAATCTGTAAGTACTATACTTTTAAATGTTTACGAAAACAGGGTTTTTGAAAAAATTAGTATTCAGGGTTGGTACGGGGAGGGGCGAGGCGACAGCAGCAGCGACGAGATCTCTCGGCAAGCACCACGGTCTCCCATTGGCCTGTTGAGAACGGGAGGCGATTCCGAAAACCGCTGCGAACCAGCCCGACCGGAGGATACTCGAACTCGCTCATTCCTTTGCCGGAAACGGCTTACAGAACCAGAAAGAAAAGAGAAGTTTTAGGAACAGGGTTGGTTTAGGGGAGGAGGAAATCAACAAAGGCGAGCGGTCATAGTCCACGGATCGGAGTACCACGCGTGAGGACATTCAGCAAATCTCTAGGAAGTCCACTCATCAATCGAACCTGGTCTAAATCGAGCAACGTATGCATGATCGTCGCCAACAGATCATGAATCGTCACGGCGCCGGAGGCAGGTTGGCCACCATCTTTTGTGGATTGACCGATGACTTGCCCTGACTTTAAGCCTCCACCATAGAGCATCAATGGGGCGAGATTGCCCCAGTGGTCGCGACCCCCTTGATTGTTAATGACAGGAGAGCGGCCCATCTCGCCGCAGCATACCAACAAAATCTTGTCGCTAAGTCCGCGCGATTCAACATCGTCGATGAATGCGGCAACGGCATGGTCGAAAGGTGCGCCAACATAACCCATCCCCTCGGTCATCGTCGCGTTGTTGACGTCGGCATGCATGTCCCAAACGAAACTCGTGGTAACCGTCACGAATCCACATCCGCGTTCGCACAATCGCCGGGCAAGCAGTAATAGCTTTCCAACCGAACTCCCATGGTCTGCGTAGTGTTTATGGTTATTCCATTTCTTATCGATGCGATTAGGATCAAAGTGTTGCTGCGTGTCATAGGCATTGATCACACCCGAGGGTTCTTGCCGCAAGTCAAAAGCATCAGCGATGCGATTGGCTAAGGCGTCGAAAGCGAGTTCCTGCAGTGCGGATGCGTTGGAAATGAGCGAATTCGCTTCATGCTTGCGTTTCCACCCATCGAGTTCACTTAGCAGCCTTCGCCGGTCGCTTAGTCGGTCGTGCGGCAAATTGAGCTGCATGTCTTGTTGGAGTCCCGCACCTGCGCCGGGAACGAAAGGCGCGAACACACTGCCAAGGTTACCTGGTGATTCGAAATTGCCGAAGTTAGCAATAGCCGGACCGGCTTCATCGTTCACTGAACGTGGGAACAACGCCACGTTGGTGGGTATCGCTGTCTGAGTGCGAAGCGGGCCTGCAACGCGTGAATAAAGAGAGCCCAAATTGGCATGCAGCGTTTCTTTGCTCATCACCGGTTTGATGTCGTGATTGCCGTCACCTGTTACAAACGATCGGACAATGTTGAAGCGATCAGCACGCCGCGCGAGTTTCTCAAAAGTGCCTCCAAAAGTAACGCCTGGGATAGTTGTCGCGATCTCGCCCGTGGCACTACGAATGCTTGACGGCGCGTCCATTTTTGGGTCAAAGGTTTCGAACTGCGATGGACCGCCATGCATAAAAAGAAATATCACCGACTTGTCTCGCAACACTGATTTGCTCAAGTTGGCCAATGCCGATTGCCCGAGCATGTTTGCCATCGCAAATCCTCCCAA
>DNWZ01000404.1 GCA_003506095.1 Planctomycetaceae bacterium
AAACGACGAACAAGTAATCGCCACCAACGCCGGCACCACCGTCGACGAAGGTTCCACCGGCAACGTCGTCACCAGTGCGATGCTGCAAACGACCGACGTTGATAACACCAACAGCCAACTCGTTTACACCGTAACCGCACTGCCCAACAACGGAACGCTGCGTCTAAGTGGCTCCGTGAGAAACCTCGGCGACACCTTCACCCAAGCCGACATCGACGCAGGCCTTATAACCTACGACCACGACGATTCGCAAACATCCAGCGACTCATTCGCCTTCACCATTGACGACGGAACCGGTACCACATCATCGGGCACCTTCAACTTCACCATCACCAACGTCAACGACGCTCCGGTCGCTGCAAATATCGAAGCCGCTCCGCTTACCTACACCGAGAACGACGGTGCGGTCGCTATCACGTCATCGATCAATTTCACGGACGTCGACGACACGCACATCGAATCGGCCATCGTGCAGTTCACCGGAGGCTACAACGCGGTTGAAGACACGTTGTCCTTCATCAACCAAAACGGCATCACCGGAACCTACAACGCGACCAACGGAACGTGGACGCTTACGGGTTCCGCCACACTTGCTCAGTACGAAGCTGCGATCCGATCGATCACCTATGCGAATTCAAGCGAGCATCCTGACACGACAACGCGAACGATCAGCTTCACCGTTAATGATGGCGATGCCAACAGCAACACGCTCGCCCGCGACATCACTATCACGCGAGTCAACGACGCCCCCATCGCCGTCGCCGACTTAGCCACCGCCGTCGAAGCAGGTGGTGTGACCAACGGCACCTCCGGCACCAACCCAACCGGCAACGTCCTGACCAACGACACCGACGTCGACACTGGCGACACCAAGACCGTCACGGGTGTCAGCGCTGGTGTCCAGCCTTTAGGCGTCTCACCTGCATCCTCCCCCGTCACCGGCACCTTCGGCAGCATCACCATCTCCGCCGATGGCAACTACACCTACACCGTCGACGAAAATAATCCAACCGTCCAAGCCCTCCGCACCGCCAGTGACACGCTGACCGACGTCTTCACCTACACGATGCAAGACGCCGCGGGCCTGACCAGCACCACGCAAATCACCATCACCATCCAAGGCGCCAACGACGCTCCCGTGGTAGCCGCCATCGAAGCTGTTCCGCTCGCTTACACCGAAAACGACGGGGCCATAGCCATCTCAACCACGCTATCGGTGCTCGATGTTGACGATGCAAACATCGCTTCGGCAACGGTGCAGATCACGGGGAACTATGTCAACGGTCAAGATCTTCTAAGCTTCGTCGACCAGAACGGCATCACGGGCGTTTGGAATGCGACAACCGGTGCGCTGACTTTAAGCGGCAGCGCGTCCAAAGCGGATTACGAAGCGGCACTGCGCTCGATCACTTATACGAACAGCAGCGAAAATCCGACCACAGCGACTCGCACTGTCAGCTTCACGGTCAGCGACGGCGATCTGAGCAACAGCGTGGCGACTCGCGATATCGTTATCACGTCAGTCAATGATGCTCCGTTGATTGACAACAGCGCCAACTTGACGCTCAACACGATCGATGAAGATGCCATTCATAACACAGGTCAAACGGTCGCCTCAATTCTCGCTTCGGATAGCAGCACGCCGATCAGCGATCCTGATGGACCGGCTTCATTGCAAGGGATCGCGATCACCGCAACCGACAGCGGCAATGGCACTTGGCAGTACTCGATCGATGGCGGTTCGAACTGGATCAACATCGGCATGGTCGCGGAGGATAACGCACTGCTGCTGCGTGACAGCGACCTGGTGCGTTTCGTCCCCAACGCTCTGAACGGAACGACCGCCAACTTCACCTTCCGAGCCTGGGACCAAACCAGTGGCCCTGTGGGCACCAAAGTCGACACGACGATTAACGGCGGGACGTCCCCCTTCAGTGTCGCGTCCGACGTCGCTTCGATTGTCGTCACTGATGTTAATGACGCTCCCGTGCTGGACAACGCGGCGACGATGACGCTTTCGCCGGTCGGTAAAGATGATTTCGACAACTCCGGAACCACAATCGGCCAAATCATCGCCAGTGCAGGTGGAAATCGAATAACCGATGTCGACTCAGATGCTGTTTCTGGAATCGCGATCTTTGGCCTGACTTCGGTCAATGGGTTCTGGGAATACTCACTTAACGGCGGTACCAACTGGTTATCGGTCGGTTCGGTTTCGAACAGCCAATCGTTGCTTTTACAATCTTCCGACCTACTGCGTTTCGTCCCCAACGGAACCGAAGGTGTATCCGAAACCTTCCAGTTCCGCGCTTGGGATCAAAGTACCGGCACCGCAGGCGATAAGGTGGATACCACGACCAATGGTGGCACCACTGCATTCAGTACCGCTGTCGAATCGGCCACGGTTTGGGTCGTCGATGCTACCGGTGGTCCGACGGCGGTGGATGATGTGGCCCTGACACTGATCAACACTCCCGTCACAATCGACGTTGCCGCCAATGATATCGATCTGCAAGGTAATAATCTGTTCGTGCTGGATGTCAGCAACCCGGCCAACGGGTCGGTCAGCTTCACTGGCGGCGAAGTCACCTACACGCCTGATGCAGGATTCACAGGGACCGATTCGTTCACCTATCTGATCACAGACGGCAACGATAACTTAGCCCATTACTACCGACTCGACGGCAATGCGACCGACCAAATCGGCGGAGCTAACGGAACCCTGCATAACGGGCCAACGACGGTCGAAGGACAGTTCGGCGAGGCGTTGTGGTTTGACGGAGTCAATGACTATGTGGCGCTGCCGGACATTACCTATACGAATGAATTCTCGATCAGCTTTTCGTTCAAGGTCGACAACAATTCTGGCACGGGCTTGCAATACTTCTACGCCCACGGTGGAAGCGGTGGTACCAGTACAACAAATATGGTGTATGTGGCGCTGGTGCAAGATAATTTCGCCACCGCAGGTCAACGCAATCATCTCGTCACAACGGTTCGAGACTCAAACGATACCTCTAGCAATTCTCAGAACTTTATCAACGTTTCGTCGCTGATCAACGATGGCCAGTGGCACAATTACACCCTGACGGTGACGCCCGGCGTCGGCACACGCATCTTTCTCAACGGTGTCTTGTTGGGAACGCTCGACAAAGGTGGCGACTCGATGAATCCGGTCGGCAATGCCATTCTCGGGGCACGACCGGACCTCGCATCAGGCCGATTCCTCAAAGGCGGCTTAGATTCACTTGCCATTTACAACCGCGCCCTGACCACCGACGAGATCCAATCAAGACTCGATGGAACGGGCGACGTCGCCACGGCCACGGTCACCGTGAATGATCGGCCCGCATTGGCCAATCCCGGTTCGACACTCGGCTACACCGAAAACCAAGCACCGACCGCAATCGCCCCTACTTTAACGCTGACAGACAGCAATCACGGCAGCTTGATCGGTGCTACGGTCCAGATCTCCGGCAACTACTCTCAGGGGCAAGATCTGCTGGCTTTTGCAAACCAGAACGGTATCTCTGGCACATGGGACGCAACCACCGGAACCTTGACGTTAAGCGGCACAGCGACCGTCGCTCAGTACGAAACCGCTCTCCGCAGCGTCACGTACGAAAACAGCAGCGATGCACCGTCAGTCGCATCCCGAACGGTTACGTTCGTTGCAGATGACGGCTTGCACCAGTCTTTGCCGGCAACCCAAACGATCGAGGTATCCGCTGCCAACGACGCACCCGTTTTGAACAACAGCGGAAATCTGACTCTCGTTACAATCGACGAAGACGCGATCAACAATCCTGGTCAATCGATTGCGTCGATTCTCGCTTCCGATGGCGGAACTCCGATCACGGACATCGACGGACCGACTTCATTGCAAGGCGTTGCGATCACATCCACCGATAACAGCAACGGCACCTGGCAATATTCGATCGATGGCGGCACAAACTGGATCAATGTCGGCGTCGTTTCGGTTGACAGTGCACTCTTACTGCGTGATTCGGATTGGGTGCGGTTTGTTCCTAATGAAAGGAATGGCACAACGGCCAACTTCACCTTTCGTGCATGGGATCAAACTTCAGGCGCCGTCGGCACCAAAGTGGATACCAATGTCAACGGCGCCACGACAGCTTTCAGCACAGCGACCGATATCGCTTCGATTCTGGTAACGGATGTTAACGATGCCCCCGTCGCCAACACCGATTTCGCGATCGCCGTTGAAGCAGGCGGCGTCAACAACAGTGGTATAGGCGCCCAGTCTGTGGGCAACGTCCTGGACAACGATACGGACGTCGACGCAGGCGACACACGCGAAGTGATCGGGGTCAGCGCCGGTGTCCAGGCTTTAGCCGCCGGACCTATCGACACCTCCATCACCGGAACCTTCGGCAGCATCACCATCGCCAACGACGGTTCTTACACCTACACCATCGACAACGATCATCCAACCGTCCAATCGCTTCGCACCGCCGGCGACACGCTGACAGATGTATTCTCCTACACGATCCAGGACAGCGGCGGACTGACCAGCACCACGCAAATCACCATCACCATCCAAGGTGCTAATGACGCGCCGCATGATATCACCACCACCGGTTTGTCGATCGCCGAAAACGGTTCGGATGGCACGAGCGTTGGCACCGTGACCGGGATGGATGTCGACAGTGGCGATACGCTGACTTATACGCTCCAGGATGATGCCCAAGGACGCTTCACGATCAACGGTTCGACGGGTCAAATTACTGTCACTAACGCCAGCTTGATCGACTATGAAGTGGCTGCCTTTCATCAAATCATCGTTCGCGTGACTGACTTAGAAGGCACTTGGTTCGAAAAGGTTAAAACAGTAAACGTCATTAATACCAATGACGCACCCGTGATCGATGCTTCAGCAACCTTCACGCTTAACTCGATCAACGAAGACGACATCAATCACTCTGGCCAAACGGTCGCTTCGATCATCGCATCGGGCGGTGCTGGCGGAGTCACCGACCAGGATTCTGGATCAGTACAAGGGATCGCGATTACAGATCTCGATGACGGCAATGGCTCGTGGCAGTTCTCGACAGACGGCGGAGCGAACTGGACAAACGTAGGTACGGTTGCCGACGATGATGCTTTGCTGCTGCGCGAATCCGATCTCGTCCGGTTTGTACCCAATGGCGAAACGGGCGCCACTGCCGACTTCACCTTCCGCGTTTGGGACCAGACCACCGGCATCGCTGGTACGAAAGTCGACTCAACAATCAACGGCGGATCGACTGCTTTCAGCACGGCAACTTCAATCGCTGAGGTCATCGTTTCAGATGTCAATGACGCGCCGGTTTTGAATAACAACCAACCGTTCTCGATGACCACCATCACCGAGGACGATCTGAACAATCCTGGCCAGACGGTAGCCGATATTCTCGCATCCAATGGCGGCAATCCGATTACCGATGTCGATGGTCCTGATTCACTTCAAGGAATCGCTATTCGCACTACCTCCGGCAGCGGAACGTGGCAATACTCGCTTGATGATGGCGACAATTGGCAGAATGTTGGGAATGTTTTGAACGGGAATGCGCTGCTGCTAAAAGACACCGACAGGATCCGTTTTGTACCCGATGGCGAAAACAGCACTGCTGCCAACTTCACCTTCCGTGCGTGGGACCAAACCAACGCAACGGCAGGTTCAAAAGTCAATTCAAGCTCAACATTCAACGGCGGTACGACTTCGCTGAGCAACTCGTTCGGGACAGTCAACCTTTCCGTCACCGCTGTCAACGATGCGCCGGTCCTGGACACGACAGGATCCATTTCCCTCAACACGATTACCGAAGACAACACCACGAACAGCGGACAAACCGTTGCGTCGATCGTCGGTGCTCGGGTAACCGATGTCGATAACGGCGCGATCCAAGGTATTGCAATCACAGACCTGAACAACGCTAACAGTTCCTGGCAATACTCAACCGATGACGGCACTACATGGACCAACATCGGCGCCGTGTCGATCGACTCGGCGCTGCTGCTGCGCGATGTCGATCTGATTCGTTTTATGCCGAACGAACAGAACGGGACCACGGCCAGCTTTACGTTCCACGCTTGGGATCAAACTGGATCAACTGCGGGCCAAGAGGGAACAAAAGTCGATGCTACCATCGCTGGCAATACGTCGCCGTTTAGCGCCCAATCGATGGACGCGTCGATCAGTGTCAGTTTCGTTAATGATGCTCCAACCATCGACGGTTCGACATTTTCAATCGGCACAACCGACGAAGACAACCCGTCGACTCCCGTCACGGCTAATTCACTCTTGGCAAACGCGAATGATAACGATGTCGATCTCGGTGCTGCGCCAGGAATCGCGATCACCGTGGCCACCGGAAGCGGAACCTGGCAATACACGCTCGACGGCGTCGACTGGACCGACTTTGGACCTGTCGGTGCGACAAACGCTCTGTTACTCGATGGTAGCGATCTGATTCGTTACGTCCCCGACGCCATGAACGGCGAAACGGCCACACTGTCATTCAGGGCCTGGGACCAAACGTTCGGCGTTGCGTCACTGGCAAACGTGCCGAGCTACGCAGATCCAGACGCCGGTGGCGGCACGACGGCTTTCAGTATCGCGACTTCCACGGCAGAACTCGCTGTCACTGATGTCAACGACGCGCCGGTCATCTCAGTCGAATTGACAGATTCTTCCAGCCGTACGTCGACCGAATCAAACTCCGGCCTAACAACTTCGGGCACTTTGACTGTCACAGATCTTGACCACGGCGATGGGGTGACCGCTAGCGTCACGTCAGTCGCAGCATCGGGAACAACCGAAGGCTTGATACTCGACAATGCTGCACTGCTTAATTTGCTGTCGGTCGAGCCCAACGCGCTCGACGGCTCGACACAGTCGGGCCAGTTTGAATGGGTGTTTGATTCAGGCAGCGAAGCGTTCGATTACTTAGCCACCGGCGAGTCGCTGATTCTTACTTATACGATCCGCGCCACCGATTCCCAAAGTGCGTTTGACACTCAAAATGTCTCGATCACTATTACCGGAACAAATGATGCACCATTCATTACCGTCGGCACAGGCGACAGCGCCAGCGATACGCTGAACGTCGATGGCACGACACTAACATCCGCAGGCGCACTCTCCGTCTTCGACCTCGACCGCAGCGATGAAGTCACCGCCGCTGTTACCGAGTTCCAGAAAATTGGCGATTTTACGGGACTGGAATTGAGCGACGCACAGTTGCAAGCTCTGTTGTCAATCGACACCAACATCATTACCAATACCGAGCAATCGGGTACGCTCAACTGGTCATTCGATTCCGATGGCTATACGTTCGGATACCTCGCCGATGGCCAGTCGCTCACGTTGGTTTACACAATCACAGTTACCGATTCGCAAGGTGATTCCGACACGCAAGCGATCACCCTTGTTATCAGCGGCAACAATGCAACGCCAGAAATATCGGTCGGCCCAGAAGACCGCGATAGCGCTGCCGTGGCAGAAACCGACGCCACGTTGACCAGCACCGGAACATTATCAGTCGTCGACATCAATACGACAGATGTAGTCAATGCATCGGTTACCGAAATTCAAAAATCCGGGACGACAACCGGACTGTTGTCCAATGATGCCGCTCTCCTGGCCATGCTGTCGATCAACGCAGACGTTATCAATGGTACAACCGAAACCGGCACGATCACTTGGACATTCAACTCAGCCAGCGAAGCGTTCGATTACTTGGCCAGCGGTGAATCGCTGACGCTGGTGTATACGATCACGGCAACCGACAGCCAAGACGCCAGCGACACGCAGAATGTCACGATCACGATCAACGGAACCAACGACGAACCAGCGATTTCGATCGAGTCGGGCGATAGCGCCGCAGCAACGAT
>DNWZ01000550.1 GCA_003506095.1 Planctomycetaceae bacterium
TGCGGCAGGTGATGCGAATTTGTATCGGTATGTGGGGAATGGGGTAACCACGAAGACGGATCCATCAGGCTTAGTGGAGTTTCCCGGTTCTGGGTATGACCCTATCTTAAACCCTCCGATTATTTCGCCTCGCCCAGTGAGTCCAGCGGGAACCCCATCGCACGGCCAGAATGTCGACGACGCACTTAACGCAATTCAAGGCATTCTGCCACGCCCTAGTTTTTTTGGAACGAACACCTGCGAACGATTTGTGTTTCAAGCGGAACCAGCGATTCGGAACTTAAGGCATCCTGCAGTAGCGAGCGTTGAAGTAGTTACATTCGCACTTTTTCCGAATGCTGACGCACCATGGTATGTGCAGCTGACATTGTCAACCGGCCACGCCGCTGTCAAGGTTATGATGCAAGACGGGCGAGTCTTTTACTTTGATAATGGTGGGTTTGGAGGGAGCGACGGAATGTTCCAGTCACCGGACATTCCATCCTATGCATACCCAGGAGAGCCAAGTTACGGAATCCTTGAAGATTTCGGGCAGCATTGGAATACAGCCTATCCAGTGGAACAGCCACCAGGGTCGTGGGACATTTTTGACGCGTGCTACGGACCGTAGTAGCCAAGTGCAGCGGTTTACTGCTACCGGAACAAACGCCAAGCGAAAGCTTGCGATCCACAATCAAACTTCTGTTTATCGATTTTTTATCGCCTTCGCCCTGCCGGTATTAAGATAACAATGTTTATACAGACTGCAAACATAGCGCTTGTGCCAGAGTATTTTGTCTTTCGATCGCAAGCTGTTTTTTGCCTATTTGTGACTTCAGTCGTGGCACCAATTGTCGCCGTGGCGATATACCGAGAGCGGATTCCCCGGCAGGTCGGCATCTTGTGCCTTGTGATTTTAGCTGTTGCTTTAGTCCCAATAGGAATTTCTCTTTGGCATATTGCGGCACGCGGTGCCATAGCCTATTGGACAACGTGGTGCACTATTCTGCTCATCCTCTCCTCAATCGGCTCGCTCTGGTTTCTACGTCGAGACCCGGACTAGTTTTGGTTCATCTATTCCTGGCCATTTTATGGTCAAGTTGCGAATCACGTTTGGTGCCATCCATAAAGCTGAATACTCCGGAACTCCCGTCACTTCGAATTCGACCTCGTTGGCAACCTCACCCAGCGGACCGACCGAACAGGTAAAGAAATCACGTATAGTTACGATAACCTGTATCGACGCACCCAAGAGAACTGGCTCAACGGCGATCAATCGCTCAACCGCCAATTGTCCTTCGTTTACGACATCGAAAATCGATTGACCAGCGCCAGCGATCCCGCTGCGCTGTACAATTTTACTTATGATGCCTTGGGGCGAGCGACGCAGATTTTGGCTAGCGTGGCGGGGATGAGCGACTCGGTGCTGCTGGGCCAACAGTTCGATGCCTCAGGGAATCGCACGCAATTGAACGTCGACATCGGTTCGGTTGTCGATTCAACCACCAGCTATCTTTATGACACGCGAAATCGCATGACCGAGATCCTGCAAAATCAAATCGGCGCTACCGCTGCTTCGGCCGCTTTGGCCGAGAAGCGGATTCAGGTCGGCTATGATCCTGCGGGGCGAATCAATCGCATCGACCGGTTCGACGGGGCCGGCGCGACCCATCCCGTGATCTCGTCGATCTTCCAACGTGATGGCTTGGGGCGTTTGATTGGCCTCGATCATTATGACACGCTCGCCTGGCAAGCTGATTTGACAACGTCGACCACTCCAGTGGTCGGTGGGTCGATCTTGGCCAACTACCACTTCGCGTTCGATCTCGCCAGCCAAATGACATCGATGCTCAGCGGCTTGGATGGGCTGAGCCAATACCATTACGATTCGACGGCACAGCTTGTCGGCATCGAGACGACCGATTCGACGCTGCCCGATCAAACGTTCGCGTTTGATGACAACGGCAACCGCACCGATCCAGAGACGATTGTCGGTGTGAACAATCGCTTGCTAGAGAATACCGATTTCAATTATGTTTACGATGCCGAAGGCCGGTTGGTCGAGCGACATTCGCGAGCCGACGACACCTGGACAAGCTACACCTGGGACCATCGCGGGCGGCTCGTTTCGGTCGCTCATTACGACGTCGACCCGGTTAGCGGTTTGGGTGTGCTGCTTGGGCACGTGACTTATCAATATGACCTCTTCGATCGCCCGGTCAGCAGCTACAGCGCCGAGGGCGAGTCAAATGCGAATCCACGCCAAACGCACCGGATTTACGATGGCGAGCATCTGCTGCTTCGCTTCGTCGATGGCGAGCTTGCCAATCGTTATTTGCATGGTCCGCTGGTCGATCAATTGCTGGTTGACGAACGGGTCAATGCGAGCGAGTCGCTCAGTCGCTGGGTGCTCTCGGATTACCAAGGGACGGTACGAGATTTAGCGGTACGGGACGCGATCACCGACGGGATCATAATCAGCAACCACCGCGTCTTTGACGCGTTCGGGAATTTGCTGAGCGAGACCGCTGGCGGCGAAACCACGATTTTTGGCTATGCCGGTCGCGAGTGGGAAGAAGTCGCCGATTTGCAATTCAACCGCGCCCGTTGGTACGATCCGACGATCGGCCGCTGGATCAGCCAAGACCCGATCGGGTTTGCGGCGGG
>DNWZ01000551.1 GCA_003506095.1 Planctomycetaceae bacterium
GTGATGCGAATTTGTATCGGTATGTCGAGAATCGGCCGACGACGTTGACCGATCCGAGTGGTTTGTTTAAATCAGGGGTTCACGGAGAGATAACAGAACAAACCTTAGCTGTTTTCGGTATCGATCCGCGGAGCACTTTAGGCGCTCTTATTGTTGAGAGTAACATTAAGACAGACTTCGCCAAAGAGCTTCTTACGGAGCAGCTACATGCGCAAGCCGCTGGGTTTCCCGAAAAGCTTCGGCAGTTGATGCAGAATATCAAATCAGCGAAATGCGAGACGGTGCGCGACCGTCGATTAAAAGCTATTCAAATAGGACTTGCGCTTCACCTAATTCAAGACTTTTTCTCTCATACCGACTGGATCGACGGCAAAAATCTTGTTCCTAACTACGCTTGGTGGCGACAAAATCACGGTATTTTTGGCGACAAGGGCGAAGCATTATTAATGCACGAAGGGATTAATCACAACCCACACAACAATACGTTCTCCTTAACGCAAATCTACGAAGGAGACTTTTCAGAAATTGACGGCGTCTTGATGTTTCAGGGCGGGTACGATCCTACCGGTCTTCCTTCTAGTCAGCACAACCGTTTCGCCGCCGATAGTGATGGTTTTGGACGGGACAATCCACGTCACGGAGGAAACGCTAACGCCTTTGAGAATGCTAAGCGTTTGGCGCTGTCTCAATCAATTGAATTCATGGCTTGGGTTCGTCAAAATGCAGGATGTGGAGTTTTTCCGTAAGCAAAAGTTTTTTTAAGATATCCAATCCTACCGCACATCCAATCTATAACCAATGATTAGCGACAAATCGATCTTAAAAGACAATCCTTATGCTGCGCCTGTGGACCCCACCAAAAGTCAATCGTATTTAAATAAAACACCATTACGAATCCGAGTTTCCAAGTCAGTTCTAATCGGTTTGCTCCTAGGCGCTCCGCTTGCGTTTTTGTTGATAGCGACCGGTTCTCACGGCAACTCTTCATTTTATTCCCTACTGATTTTGGGGCCAGTTTCTTTTTTATTTGCTGCTGCTCTGATAGTTGGAGATCTTGGACCATGGAATGTTCTCACTCTTTTTTTGCTAGAAGTTGTCGTTTTGGCTTCGTACTCACTTTTCATCGAGAGTGCGACAATATTTTCTGCGTGGCGGCGTGCGATTATCGTTTTTTTTCTACATTTTGGTGCTGCGTTCGTGTTTTGGGCTCTCGTTTCCAAATGACGTGTTACGGGCCATTTTGCAAAGCCATCAAACGGGCAGGGCGATCGCATGTTGATTCATTGTGAGCAATCAAACGGGTCAGGCGCAATATTGTTCGGCACGAGATTTGTTTCGATCGAACTCAAAGGGGTCATCGAACTCAAAGGGGTCAGGCCTCTTTGATGTATCGCCAGTCAGCAAAGAGGCCTGACCCCTTTGACCTGACCCCCTTTGACCTGACACGGAGTATCGGTTTGATCCTTCACTCGCTGATGCATTGAACCAATGTAAGGTGAATCCATGAAATGGTGTTGCGTACAAATGCGATCACTGATTGATAACGCTGGCGAACGGGGACTTTCGGCGATTGCAGTGCATCATGCTAACCTACGTGGTGTGTTCTTGCAGACTCGTGCTTGCGATGTAGATTTACAGGACCAATTCAGGATCGAACTCAGTAAGGCTGGCGTTATAACTCATTTTTGCGTCGAGAGTGAACAGGCAATAAAGGTATGTCCGTGGTGTGGAACTCAAATCAAGACATTGATTGAGTCTCAGATGCTCGACTTCGATACCTTGGCATCTAATCACGTGCCATTGGTGTTGAGCCCGTTTTGAGGAACCAGTGTAACCGAAGATAACAAGCTTGAGTGATGGCTGGGTATTGTGAAGTTACATTTGGTGCCACGGAAGAAACTCCGTTCCTTAGGGAACTCGCGTCACTTCGAATTCGACCTGGTTGGCAACCTCACCCGGCGGACCGACCGAACAGGTCAAGAAATCACGTATAGTTACGATAACCTGTATCGACGCACCCAAGAGAACTGGCTCAACGGCGATCAAACGCTCAACCGTCAACTGTCCTTCGTTTACGACATCGAAAATCGCTTGACCAGCGCCAGCGATCCCGCTGCGCTGTACAATTTTACCTACGATGCCTTGGGGCGAGCGACGCAGATTTTGGCGAGCGTGACGGGGATGAGCGACTCGGTGCTGCTGGGCCAGCAGTTCGATGCTGCGGGGAATCGCACGCAATTGAACGTCGACATCGGCTCGGCTGTCGATTCAACCACCAGCTATCTTTATGACGCGCGAAATCGCATGATCGAGATCCTGCAAAATCAAGTCGGCGCTACCGCTGCTTCGGCCGCTTTGGCCGACAAGCGGATTCAGTTCGGCTATGACCACGCAGGACGGATCAATCGTATCGACCGGTTCGACGGGGCCGGCGCGACCGATCCGGTGATCTCGTCGATCTTCCAACGCGATGGCTTGGGGCGTTTGATCAGCCTCGATCATTACGACACACTCGCCTGGCAAACCGATCTGGCGATGTCGACGACTCCAGTGGTCGGCGGATCGATCTTGGCCAACTACCACTTCGCGTTCGATCTTGCTAGCCAAATGAAATCGATGCTCAGCGGCTTGGATGGACTGAGTCAATACAATTACGACTCGACGGCACAGCTTGTCGGCATCGAGACGACCGATTCGACGCTGCCCGATCAAACGTTCGCGTTTGATGACAACGGCAACCGCACCGATCCAGAGACCATCGTCGGTGTGAACAATCGATTGCTGCAGAATGCCGATTTCAATTATGTTTACGATGCCGAAGACAGGTTGGTCGAGCGACACTCGCGAACCGACGACACCTCGACACGTTACACATGGGACCATCGCGGGCGGCTCGTTTCGGTCGCTCATTACGACGTCGACCCGGTTAGCGGTTTGGATGTGCTGCTTGGGCACGTGACTTATCAATATGACGTCTTCGATCGCCCGGTCAGCAGTTTCAGTGCCGAGGGCGAATCCAATGCGAACCCACGCCAGACGCACCGGATTTACGATGGCCAGCATCTGCTGCTTCGCTTCG
>DNWZ01000771.1 GCA_003506095.1 Planctomycetaceae bacterium
ATTGGGCGATCATTCCCGGTGAGTTTGCGGTTGCGGAGAACGGTGCGATTTGGGTTCGCCCAGCGAATATGATCCAGCGGACAATGATCTTTCTGACTCAGCACCTCGCGATTTTGGTTTCGCGATCTGAAATGGCAATGCATATGCACGAAGCGTATCGCCGGATTCGCGAACTGCAGCATTGCGGTGCCAACGGTCCTGATTTCGGTGTCTTTGTTTCAGGTCCCAGCAAAACGGCTGACATCGAGCAATCGTTGGTGATCGGAGCCCACGGTTGCCGCAGCTTGCAAGTTTTCCTGACGCCGTAAAGGCTGATTTAGACAGCGTCAGTTTGGATTCACGTTATCGAAAATCGTTGGCCAGTTCCCCCTGGGATCGGCAAAGCGATCGCTTTCAATCGCTTTGGAAAAAGCACCCACGAAATGAACTTGCCTTCGTTTTAGGACTACAGCTTCACGGTCACGGTTTTGTTTTCCGTATAAGCACGCAAGCCCTCTTCGCCCAACTCGCGTCCATGGCCGCTCATCTTAAATCCGCCAAACGGCGCTGCGGCGTCGAATGCGTCGTAGCAGTTGATCCAGACGGTGCCAGCACGAACACGTGCCGCGAATTCGTGCGCCGTTGAAATGTCTCGGGTCCAAATCGCAGCCGCAAGGCCATAGAAGGTTTCGTTGGCGCGACGAATCAAATCTTCCTTGTCATCAAACGTCAATACGCTCAATACGGGCCCGAAGATCTCTTCTTTAGCGATACTCATATCATCCGTCACATCGCCAAAAATCGTCGGCTCGATAAAGAACCCTCGGTCACCGACGCGTTTGCCGCCGGTGATCAATGTTGCCCCTTCGCTTTGCCCCTTATCGATATACGACATAATCTTATTGAATTGGTTTTGGTCGATCTGTGGCCCCTGTTCCGTCTTGGGATCGAACGGATTGCCGACACGTCGATTCGCGGCCAACGCTCTGACCTTTTCGACAAACTTGTCACGAATGCTCGCTTCGACAAACAATCGACTGCCGGCACAACAGCACTGGCCTTGGTTCAAATACAACCCGATGTAGGCCCCTTGCGCGGCCGCGTCGAGGTCAGCATCAGCCATCACCACGTTGGGGCTCTTGCCACCCAATTCGAAGGTCAAACGCTTTAATGTCGCCGCCGAATCACGCGTGATGATTTGTGCCGTAGTGTGTTCACCGGTGAAAGCGACTTTATCGATCAGCGGATGCCTGACAACCGCGGCACCAGCCGTCGGTCCGAAACCCGGAACGATGTTGATCACTCCGTCGGGAATGCCAACCTCTTGAGCGATAGCTGCCATTCGCAAACAGGTCAGCGGCGTCTGTTCCGCCGGTTTCATCACGACGGTACATCCAGCAGCCAGCGCAGGGCCCCATTTCCATGCCGTCATCAGCATTGGAAAGTTCCAAGGAATGATTTGGCCTGCAACGCCGATCGGTTCGCGGCGTGTGTAGCAAAGAAAATTGCCGCGGATCGGAATCGTGCTGCCTTGGATCTTGTCTGCAAACCCGGCATAGTAACGCAAGCAATCGACCACCAAAGGCAAATCGCCTTTACGGCTTTCGCTGATCGGTTTCCCATTATCCAGTGTTTCCAGCGCAGCCAAGTCGTCGATTTGCGACTCAATCGCGTCGGCCAATTGATACATCAAACGACCACGGTCGCGTGCGTCCATCTTCGACCATGGGCCGGAGTCGAAGGCGCGTCGGGCCGCTTTGGCCGCACGGTCGACGTCTTCGGCGTCCCCTTCGGCAACCTGAGCAATTTCTTCTTCGGTGGCCGGATTATAGGTTGCAAACGTTTTTCCGCTGGCCGCTGGTACCCAACGACCGTCAATGAAACATTCTGTATGCTCAATCTTGATCGATGATTGAGGGTTTTCGAGCATCGTTGACATAGATTTGATCCTTTGCAGCGGGGAATCGTCGGATGAGTGTGGGGATGGACCGAACAGTCGCTGGCAAATGGCACTGGTGCAAGTTTGCAGCCGAGTGTCGATCCGCCACCGACCACTGATTGTACGGGCAATCGCGCGGCGCGCTCAATGCCCGCAACCGGGCACAAGCCTCTGCGGGCTGTCCGCGGTTGCTTGGCAGATTGCGGATTCGTCGCTGAACAAGCAAAAATCCAGCGACAAGCTTGCGGAGTTTCAGCTACTGTAGGGTGGATGCGTGAGGCAGACAGTTTCCGTAATCAACACCAACTCAATACAAGTGTCCTTTTTTCGGATTTTGAGCAATGTCAATTTCGGTCGCATGCAGGTATCGGGGCCAAGTCGTTCATTCAAGATTCGCGGTCGGCTACGTCTTGCCCTCATGGATTCTTGTCGTCGTGGTTGCCTGTGCCGCCATGCGTTCAACACCAACATCTGCGACACCGCCATCGATTCCCACCAGCGATCGAATCATTCGCTACAGCGAAGACCGACAAGCGTTATCGGTTAAACATAAAGAACCGATGTCAGAGTTTCGCAACTCGCGGATGCAGGAGTTTCTGCGCACTCAAATGATGGATCTGGAGGCTGTCGATTCGAAGCAGCTTAGCGGTTCTGAAGCGGTGGATTTTGTACTGCTGAGAAACGAGCTGAAGTATAAGATCGCCAAAGCCAAATATGATCAAGCTCGTGATCAAAGCGTACGCCAGCTCTTGGGTTGCTTGGTCCCGCTGGTAAAGTTGTTGGAACAGCACGAACAGACGCATGCCGTCGATGCTAAGTCGACCGCTGAGCTGTTTGTTGCGACAAGTGCAAACATCAAAAAATTGATAATCGAATTGCAAAATGCCGCTAAGTCTGAAACGGTAGCCACTGAGAGCGATAGCGCAACAGCGCTGCATGCGGCCGACTCCGTAACAGAACTGCTGCGCAGTCTCGATTCACTCAATCGTTTCTATAGTGGTTACAACCCACTTTATTCGTGGTGGTGTGCGTTGCCGTATGAATCCGTCGTCAAGGATTGCAATGCATTGCTCGCCGTGTTGAAGCAGATCAGCGGTGCAACCGATGACCCGGATCAGATTATCGGTCACGCGATTGGTGATGAAATGATGTTGGTCGAGTTGCAACATGAAATGATCCCGTACACACCGGCGGAATTGATTGAAATCGCGGAGCGTGAGTTCAAGTGGTGTGACGAACAAATGGCCACCGCGTCTCGCGATCTCGGTTTTGGCGACGATTGGCAATCGGCGATGGAGTGGGTAAAGCAAAAGCATGTCGCACCCGGTGATCAGCCGGCAATGATCCATCGGTTGGCGGCCGAGACGATCGCGTTTTTGAAAGCAGGCGATATGGTGACCGTGCCACCGTTGTGTGAGGAAGTTTGGCGAATGGAGATGATGACCCCGGCACGTCAGCGGATAAACCCGTTTTTCTTGGGTGGCGATACGATCATCGTTAGCTACCCCACTGACGCCATGACTCATGAAGAGAAACTGATGAGCATGCGAGGAAACAACGAACATTTCGCTCGAGCCACCGTCCACCATGAATTGATCCCAGGTCACCACCTGCAACTGTTTTCTACGAAGCGTTATCGACCCTACCGCCGCGAGTTTGAAACTCCGTTTTGGATCGAAGGCTGGGCGCTCTACTGGGAAATGTTGCTGTGGGACAAAGGTTTTGCGAGATCGCCGGAAGATCGGGTCGGAATGCTTTTTTGGCGAAAGCATCGCTGTGCGCGGATCATCTTTTCGCTCGGCTTTCAACTCGGTCGGATGACCCCCGAGCAGTGCGTCGAGTATTTGATCGAGCGCGTCGGCCACGAACCTGCCAATGCCAGTGCGGAAGTTCGTCGCAGTGTCATGGGCGGCTACCCGCCGCTGTATCAAGCGGCATACATGTTGGGCGGTTTACAGATTCGTGCTCTTCGAGCCGAATTGGTCGACAGTGGCAAGATGACCGAGCGCGATTTTCATGACGCGATTTTACGCGAAGGGCCAATTCCGATCGCGATGGTTCGAGCCGCATTGACTGGACAAATTGACGAAAATCCCGGTGCATGGCGATTCGCCGACGCACCGAAATGATCAATCCATTCGTACACCGATCGATAGCAGAATGTTTGCATAACGCTGCTGGTCTGCGGTTTGGATCGTCAGCACGTGATCGTCTGTGGCGACGGCATCATAAAACGCCCACTTGTCGATCGGCTGCAATGCTAAATCCAGCTCCGCAGCCTTGATCGTCTTGCGATAGTCGTCCCATACCGGTGGATCCCCATCGAGCGCATAAGGTCCGCTCTTTTCGGTCTGCATCGTCTGAATCGTTTCGATCGGCACCGCAGACAGGATCGCTTGCAAGACTTGATCGCACGTCGGAACCCCTGGCATCAGGTTCAACGAAATCAGTTCAGCACGCGGGCCACGTTTGGACGATGCCGGGTAATTGCCATCCGCGATCAGAATCGAAGAATGATGACCGGCGGCACCCAAAATCGCATTGATCTGGGGATGTATCAACTTGTGTCGAAGCATGAGGAAAACCTATTTCAATAGAATCATTCGGCGGGAATTGTGGTGGGAATGCTATAGGGCGACACCCAATAACGAAATGCACGGATCGTCTGCGACGCTGCGGCATCGGGATCGGGATAGGGGAACGCNNGACAAATAGCCGGTGTATCCGACGGTTCGCAAGGCTGCAATGATCCCGCGAAAATCGGTATGTCCAAGTCCGACCGGCCGACGATTCGAGTCGACGAAGTGAACATGGCCGATACTGTCGCCCGAATCGATAATCGCCGCAGCGACATCGGTTTCTTCGATCTGCATGTGGAACAAATCGGCAAGCAGTTTGACGTTGTGATCGGAGCCGAGTTGATGGAGGAACGTATTGCCAGCGGCCAGCGTATTGATCTGATTGGTTTCGTATCGGTTCAGCGGTTCGTACAGCAGCGGCACGTTATAAGATTTAGCATGCGCTGCGCAAACCGCTAATCCATCAAGTAAATACTGGTGAGCGTCCGCGGCGGTCACATCGCCACCGGCTCGCCCTTGCATCGAACCGATGATGGCGCTGGCACCATGTTTGCCCGCGACGTCGACGATCGACTTGATGAAATCGATCGCTTTCGAACGTTGGTTGGCGTCAGGGTCAGCGAGTGATAGCCGATGCTTGACCCATCCGGCGCCCGTGCCGACGGCGGCGAGTTGCAATCCGTGATCGTCCAGCAGGTTGGCGAGCGGAAGACGGTTGATCGAGTCAGCGGATGGAGGAAAGATTTCGATCGCATCAAAACCCATCTGAGCCGCTTTGCTGCATGCAGTGGGAATGTCATCCCATAAAACGAATGGGCCGCCGCGCGCCTCTTCGACCAAGCTGACTGTAACGCAAGATTTCATGTCGATACTTTGTTATTGAACAAACAATGAA
>DNWZ01000472.1 GCA_003506095.1 Planctomycetaceae bacterium
TGACTGGAGGGGTCGGCCTTGGATCGTTTGACGATACCGGGAAAATCGACAACCTGCGTGTGTGGGCCAAGTCGGCAGAGCGGTATCCTGCCCCTTGGTTTGCCGCAAGCCAACCCTCAAAGTGATTGAATCAATTCAATGGGAAGGCCGAGCTTGACCCGTTTTCGCGTCGCCATTCTTTCGATCGCCTTGGGCAGCTTTGTCTTCGTGCTGATGTCGGCGCTCCATGCGTTGTCGACGAATTCCAATCGCCCTGAAGATTGGTTGCCCGAGAAATTCCAGGAAACAAAAGATCTCTATTGGTTCGCCGAACACTTCACGGGCGACGATGTTTTGATGATCAGTTGGGAAGGGTGCGACACGCGCGATCCGCGTGTTGCCGAAGTGGTCACCCGCCTGCGACAACCGCTTGAAGTCCCTGGCCAAGGCGCAGTCAAAGTCTTCCGGTTGGTGATCACGGGGGACGAAGTGCTGGAGCAATTGACTGGCGAACCGCTGTCATTAACCCCCGCCCAGGCTCAGTCCCGACTCTCTGGGTGGCTGCTCGGGCCGCCTCTTTCCGCTCGTGCAGACATCAGTCGCATTGAGCCAAATACGGCGAGCGAGCGACCGGCGAGCGAAGGACCGGCGGTCGACCGGGAAAACGCAGAGGAGCGCGAACAGACGCTGGCGGCCACCAATTCGATTGTGGCCACGCTGACTCTCGAAGGCTGGAACGTGCGCAAGGAAATGCTGCGGCACCTGTACCAAATTCTGGAGGATGTACTGAGCTTACCACCAGAGCAAGTGTACATCGCCGGTTCGACGCTGGACGGTTTAGCAATCGATGCTGCCAGCGAAAAGAACATGCCACTGTTCATGGCCGGTTGTTTCGTGACCTGTTTTGTGCTGATGGTTTTCAATTTCAAAAGCGTTTGGCTGAGCTGCTTAGTCTTTTTCAACGCCGTTTACTGCCAACTGCTGATCCTCGCGATCATCTCCTGGAGCGGCGCTACGATGGACAGCGTCATGCTGATGGTCCCCTCACTAGTCTTTGTTCTGAGCGTTTCCACAGGGGTGCACCTCTTCAACAATTATCGGGATGTCGTCGCTGCGGAAGGGCTGGAAGGTGCGCATCACAAAGCGATCGCGCATGCCCTGGCACCCTGTTGGCTTTCCTCGTTCACCACGGCTTTGGGGCTCATTTCGCTGGTGATGAGCTACCTGATTCCTGTTCAGAAGTTCGGTTTTTTTGCCACCGTTGGGGTTTTAGTAGGGACCGCTTTGATCTTTGTGCTTTTTGCCTGCGAGGTCGAACAGTGGCCGCCGCGTCGCTGGGCGGCATCCCTGTCTCGAGTGAATCAAAAAGCTACGTCTGAGGAAAGTGTGGGGGGGATGAACTGGATCAATCGCTGGCGTCGTGAAATCGTCGCCGTCACCGCAATACTGATGTGCATTGGGTCGGTGGGCGTCTATCGTTTGCAGTCGACCGCAAAAATCCACGATTTATTCTCCCCGGACGCCAAGATTCTTCAAGATTACGATTGGTTAGAGACGAACATCGGGCCGTTGACCCCTGTCGAGGTGGTGTTGCGAATTCCGAAGCAATCGTTGACTCTCAGCGAAAGTAAAAGCCCGGCGCTGGATCGCTTGAATTTAATACGTCACGTCCATCAAGACCTGAAACAAATCGATACCGTCGGCACGGTAATCTCCGCGACGAACTTCGCTCCCGCGATTCCCGAGACTNNAAAAACACCAAACAAGGGCTTCGCACGATTGCTCAGCGAGTTGCGTTGGAAAAGCGAATGGCCCGGCAATTGCCCAGTTTTGTGGCGATGCACTTTCTAGCAGACTCTGCGAAGGAAGAACTTTGGCGATTGAGCGTTCGCGTCCGCTCGGGGACCGATGTCGACCTGCAAGGTCTGGTCCTGCAACTTCGCCAGACCGTCGACGAGACGCTGCAACGCACGCCCTATTTTCCTGGGGTCACCGCGACCATTTGCGGCGGCATTCCGTTGATCACTAAATCGCAGGATCAGTTGCTGAAGGATATGACGCAAAGTTTCATTTCCGCGTTCGGTTTAATCTCCGTTGCGATGATGTTGACCCTGCGCAGTGTCATCGGTGGACTACTGACCATGGTGTCGAATATTCTCCCTACGGTGGTTCTGTTCGGCTTGCTGGGGTTAATCGGGATAAAAATTGAAATTGGTTCAATGATGACCGCGACGGCCGCCATGGGCATTGCCGTCGACGACACCCTGCACTTCGTTTCCTGGTTTCGCCGAGGGTGCCGTGATCGACTTTCGAAATCTGCGGCACTCGTCTATGCGCACAAACATTGCAGCCGTGCGATGATCCAAACTTCGATCATCTGTGGCTTTGGCATGCTGTTCTTCTCGCTGAGCGGTTTCGCCCCAATCGCTCGGTTCTCTTGGCTGATGTTCACCATGCTGTTCGTCGCGCTGCTGGGGGATTTGATCGTTTTGCCTGCAATCATATCAACCCGCTTAGGTGATTTTCTCGTCCCTAAGCAGCCAGGTATTCCTTCGGACACTACTACCTTGGGTCAGGAATCTCACTTTTCCCAAAGATCGGATTGAAGAATGTTCAACACCAGGTAGGATAGGTGGCCTGCGTGTACTAGTAGGGTTAGGTAGTCTGCGTGGTTTGTAGTGAATTTTCGGCCCAGAATCGGGCAGCTTGATTGCTGGTCAATTCACCGATCCTGGGCTGGTTTTCCTTGCAAAAGTCCCCACCTGGAGAGAGCCTTGGGAGAAAGGCGTGCACGTCCGTGAACCGGCAGCGGCAAAAGATTTCCGTTGCTCTTAGCGGCGAAAGTGAACGTCCCCTTGAACTTGCGGAAACATTTCGGCGCGGTGATTTACAAAGAACAGCGACTTTAGCGGGCCTGATGACCCGAGAAGTCAGTGAGCGAACCACAATCCTCACTCATGCTGCGGTTTCTCTGTAATTCAACAGCCGTTTTGCGACGGGTTTGCGACGACCGTTTTACAAGTAGACCAAGGTTTCAATCCGCATTTACCAACACATAGCAACAGAAAGATGCAGGTTCCAACGAATCGTCTTTGAGCCGGAACGCTCTTTTGGCGAAGCTGTTCGAAATAAGCATTAGGTTGAGAAATCAAAGCATGAGTGACGTTTCTTGCGAAGATGGCCGTCAACGCGAACCTCTCGCGATCGTGGGCATGGGATGTCGCTTGCCAGGCGGTGTGTTTGATGTCGAAAGTTTTTGGAGTTTGCTTGTCGATCGTCGCTCGGGGATTGTCGAAGTCCCCGAAACGCGTTGGAATCGCGATCACTACTACCATCCCAACGGGAACGTTGCCAACAAGATGGTCACCAAATGGGGTGGCTTTGTCGACGGTGTTGAAAATTTCGATGCTGGTTTTTGGGGTGTCTCGCCGCGCGAAGCAACGCGCATGGACCCCCAACAGCGATGGCTTTTAGAGACGGCTTGGGAAGCGATCGAGGATGCCGGCATCGCGCCGAGCAGACTGCAGGGGACGAACACAAGCGTGTTCATTGGCGTCGCCAGCCATGACTTTGCCAGTATCCAGATGTCTGAGTACGTCAAGGCGGATGTTCACACCAACAGCGGTTCGACCTTAAGTATCGCGTCCAACCGAATCTCGTATCTGCTCGATCTAAAGGGACCCAGCGTGTCTGTGGATACAGCATGCTCGTCGGCGCTGGTGGCAGTTTCGTTAGCGTGTGAAAGCATTTGGACTGGGAAATGTTCGGCTGCGTTAGCGGGTGGCGTTAATGTAATTATCACGCCGCATGCCACGCTTGGCTTCAGCCGCGCTTCGATGCTTTCCCCCAGCGGTCAGTGCTTTGCCTTCGACGCTCGTGCAAACGGGTACGTCCGGGGTGAAGGAGCGGGAATGGTATTGCTCAAACCATTAAGTGCAGCAATTGCCGACGGAGATCGCATTTACTCCGTGATCCGAGCGGCGGTGATCAATCAAGATGGACATACTTCTTCCATGACGGTTCCAGGTTTAGAGGGACAGTCGGCGATGCTGCGCCAGGCTTATGAGCAAGCGGGACTGGCACCACAGCGGGTTGTTTACATGGAAGCTCACGGCACGGGGACGCCCGTGGGGGATCCTATCGAATTGGCCGCCTTGGGAACGGTGCTTTCGCAGAACCGTGCCGCCGAGGAACCCTGTTTGATTGGGTCCGTCAAAAGCAACATTGGCCATTTGGAAGCCGGTTCGGGAATCGCGGGTTTGATCAAAGCCGCGCTGGTGCTGCACAAAGATCAGATTCCGCCCAACCAAAATTTCGAGACTCCCAACCCCAATATTCCATTTGAGAAACTGCGTCTCAAGGTAGCGACCGATTTGCAGCCGCTGCCCCATCGGAACGGGGAGTTGCCCGTGGCGGCAGTCAATTCGTTCGGTTTCGGTGGCACCAATTCGCACGTCGTCTTGGAAGCCGTGCCTTCGGCAGTACCAACGCCTGCACCGGCGGCAAAACATCTTGCGCCTTACATCGGCAATGGCAACACGAATGGAAAAGTGCACACCAACGGCAAAGCCAAGTCGATTGCCAATCGGCCGTATGTGCTGCCGATCTCGGCGCGCGATGAAAACGCGCTGAAGCGTTATGTGGCGGCGTTCGCGGACTTGCTTGACGATCATTCCTTGTCATTGACCGATGTTTGTTACTCCGCGGGGGCGCGAAAGGAACAGCATCTTGATCGGTTGGTGGTCAGCGGTCCCAATCGAGAAACCTTGCAGCAGCGCCTGCGCGATTGGCTCGAAAACCCCGCAGATGCCGTTGGAATCGTGCGCGGCAAAGAATCGTCCCAGCTCACGCCGTTGACATTCGTGTTTACCGGCCAGGGTGCTCAGTGGTGGGCGATGGGGCGAGAATTGCTTACTCGCGAACCGCTTTATCGAAAAACGATTGAGAAAATCGACGCCTTGTTGCAGCCTCTCGCTGGCTGGTCGCTGCTAGCGGAAATGCAACGTCCGGAGAGCGAATCAAAGATCAACCAAACCGCTTTTGCTCAGCCTGCCATCTTCGCACTGCAGGTTGGGTTGTCGGAATTGTGGAAATCGTGGGGCATCATCCCTGAGAAGGTTGTGGGCCACAGCGTGGGCGAAGTGGCCGCGGCGTACTGCGCGGGCATTTATAGCTTGGAAGACGCTGTCAAGGTAATTTTCCACCGCAGTCGCTTGCAAGACAAAACCGCCGGGACAGGAAGAATGCTGGCTGCCGGAATCTCTGCCGCAGAAGCCCGGAATCTCATCGGCGACCGCATTGACCAGGTGCAGGTTGGTGCGATTAATAGCTCGAACCTCGTGACCTTAGCCGGGGATACGCAGCCTTTGGAAGCGATTGCGACTGAGCTGGAGAAAACTGGGACATTCATGCGATGGTTGCGCGTTAATTATGCGTTTCATACGCACCAGATGGAGCCCATTAAACAAGAATTGTTGGAAGTCTTGGGCGACTTGCAACCGTGCGCCAGCCAGATCCCCTTCGTTTCGACGGTTACGGGCGGAGTTCTCCCCGGCGAAACGCTCGATGCCTACTATTGGTGGCGGAACGTTCGTTATCCCGTATTATTCAGTCCCGCAGTCCAGCATCTGATCGAATCGGGCTCCGAGCTGTTCCTCGAAATCGGGCCTCATCCCGCGCTGATCAGTTCGTTGAATCAATGTTTGGCCGACCAAGGAAAGAAGGGGGCTGTTTTCTATTCGCTGCGTCGAGATGCGGATGATTCGACTCAACTGTCAACCAATTTGGCCGGTCTGCATTGTCACGGCGTCAAGATCGATTGGGCTAGCGTAAATCAATCGTCAGGGCATCTCGTTCGTTTGCCGCGCTACCCTTGGTCGCATGAACGTTATTGGTTGAGCCGCGAGGAAATGACGCTGCAGTGCCTGGTGCCTACCGCGCATCCGCTGCTCGGACGACGCATGCAGGCTCCCAAGCCAACGTGGGAGTTCGACTTGGATCCGACGATGTTCGACTATTTAGAAGATCATTCGTTCTGGGATTCCATTGTGTTTCCTGGGGCTGGTTACGGGGAAATCGGGATCGCCCTGGCCCGTTTGCTTTTCCCCGACGAGCCCTACGTGGTTGAAAACGTCGACATCAAGGGTGCTCTGTTCGTTCTGAAAGAGCGTCCCCCAACGGTGCGCGTTGTCTTTGATGAAACGGACAAGTCCTATCGCGTTTACAGTTCCACCGGCACTTTGGAAGAATGGAAACTTCACGCAGAAGGTCGGCTGACCCAGTTAACTGCCACCGAGCCCACGGTAGTTGATCTGGCAAATCTGAGGCAATCGTTGCCGACATTTGTCAGCGGTCAACAATACTACGATGAATTTTCAGCGGCCGGTTACCAGTTCGGGCCGCGGTTTCAGCACATCCATCAAGTTTGGCGCAAGCAGGGTGAAGCGCTGGCCGAAGTGATTGTTCCTGAAGCGATCGTGGAAACGGTTCAACAGTACCATTTTCATCCTGCCGTGCTGGACGCCTGCTTCCATATCTTTAAAGGTGTTCAGAACATTTCGCTCGATGCGGTACCCGAAGACTACTTCTACCTGCCGGAATTTATCCGCCGCATTCGCGTGTACTGCGACAAGCCGCCCACGCGGTTCTTTGTTCACGGCAAATTGATTGCAGACGACGGCAAATCGCTGTTTGCAGACATCTTTGTTTATGACGATGAAGGCAACAAGATTGCGGATATCCTGGGATTCCGTGCCGATCACGTCGAACAAAAGAAATCTGCGGACGATATCGATAACTGTTACTATCAATTTGCTTGGGAAGTTATAGCAGTTGATGCCGCCGAGAGTTCGGCAGAACCTGCTGCGAATGAGTCCGGCAATGTGGTGCTGAGCAACTCGAACACCTCGCCTGCGACACCGAAGTCGCTGCCCGATACGTCCTCGTTGTATCTTGTTTTTGCAGACCAGTCCGGGGTGGGCAATTCGCTGTGCAGTAACTTGGCTCAGCAGGGGTACCACGCCGTTTGCGTGCGAATCGGTTCGGAATTCGCTAAGCTTGGTCCGCGTGAATTCACCGTGCGAGGTGATTCGCTGGACGATTTGCGGCGCGTGGTTGCTGATCATGACCTGCCGATCGAGCGTCTGACAGGCATCGTGCATTGCTGGTCGATCGATCACCCAGGTGCGGCGGAACTTGATAGCGCGTCGCTCCTCGATGCGCAAACCACGGGATCGCTTTATGCCCTGCGTTTGGTCCATCTGTTGGGCGCCCGGGAGTTTGCCAAAGCACCGCGCGTGCAGTTCATCACCCGCGGCGTGCAGCCTGTGTTACCCGAGGACGCATGCGATCGGTTAGCGTCGTCGCCGCTGGTTGGTTTTGTCCGTGTGGCCAACAACGAACATCCAGCATTCCGCTGGACAGTCGTGGACCTGGATCGTCAGGCCAGCGACCGTGAAGATCTGAACTTGTTGCAGGAGGTGCTTTGTGGGGATGACGAATTAGAAATCGCCTACCGCCACGACGTTCGCTATGTCAACCGTTTGAAACGCGTTCAGGCAGAAGATTTGCCCAAACGAAAAGTGAATGCGGTCGCTGCGAGCGGGAAAATTCCGTATCGTCTGCAGACTGAGAAACCAGGGATTTTGACCAACCTGGAGCTTCATGAAACCGTGCGCCGTGCACCGCAGGCCGGCGAAATCGAAGTGGAAGTGAAGGCCGGCGGCGTCAATTTCCGTGACGTCATGAAGGCTTTGGGGATGTATCCCGGCAACCCGATTGACTTGTTGTGGTTTGGCGACGATTTTTCGGGAACCGTGGTGCGCGTCGGAGAAGGGGTCACCGATCTTAAGGTTGGCGATGAAGTGGCGGGTATGGCTCCGTACTCCTTCCGCGCCTTCACGACCATCGACCGACGGATGTGTATCAAAAAGCCAGCTCATCTTTCTTATCAAGAAGCTGCAACTTTACCGACAGTCTTTTTGACCTCTCAGTATGCGATCAGCTATTTAGCACGCATGGAGCCTGGCGAAAGCATTTTGATTCATGCGGGAACAGGGGGCGTGGGACAAGCCGCGATTCAGATTGCCCAGCATCTTGGCCTGGAAGTTTTCGCGACCGCAGGGAATAACGAAAAGCGGCAAATGCTGCGAGACATGGGCGTCAAGCACGTCATGAACTCTCGCTCGCTGGACTTTGCCGACGAGATCATGGCACTGACGGGCGGCCGAGGGGTCGACGCTGTGCTCAATTCGTTGGCCGGTGATTTTATCCCCAAGAGCTTTTCGGTTCTCGCGCCCTTTGGGCGCTTCCTGGAAATCGGCAAAGTCGATGTCTATGGCAATACCAAGATCGGCTTGGAACCGCTGCGGAACAATATCTCCTATTTCGTTATCGATCTGGCTCAGCATCTCGAACACCGCCCGCAGTTTATTGCGTCGCTGTTCAAGGAACTCTCCGATCGGTTTGAAGCAGGGGACTACCGCCCACTGTCTTACAAAGTCTTCCCGATCACCGAAGTCGTCAGCGCGTTCCGTTATATGGCCCAAGGAAAGCACGTGGGGAAGAACGTGCTGGACTTCGAAGTTTCCGACTTGCCGATCTGTCCTTGCACCGAGGATGGCCATCTCTTCCGGGCCGATGCGACGTATTTGATCGTGGGCGGAGCGAGTGGTTTTGGGCTCGAACATGCGAAATGGATGGCCCAGCACGGTGCCAAGCATTTGGTGTTGCTGAGCCGCAGTGGTCCGCGGGACGAAGCTGCTGTGGGCGATATCCAGCGATTGCGAGACGACGGCATCGAAGTGATTGATGCGCGGGGAGACGTCAGTTCGCTGGACGACGTTCGCCGAATTATCCGTGACATTGCCAAGGAACTGCCGCCGTTGCGGGGAGTCATTCATGGAGCCATGGTTCTTGACGACGAATTCATTGCGGAATTGAATGACCAGCGTTTCAACAAGGTTTTGCATCCGAAAATGTTGGGAGCCTGGAATCTGCATGTTGCGACCCTGGATGCGCCCTTGGAGCATTTTGTCTGCTTCTCCTCGTTCTCCAACGTAGTCGGCGGTGCCAAGCAATCGAACTACAACGCCGGGAACAATTTCCTCGATGCCTTGGCTCATTACCGTCATGCATTGGGGCTCCCCGCTCTGACGTACAATTGGACCGCGTTGTCCGGTGCGGGCTTTGTGGAGCGAAATGAAAAGACGGCTCAGTACTTGGACAAAATCGGCATGAAGGCGTTCACGATGGACGAAGCCTTCCGCGTGTACCGCCGCATGCTCACTCGCGATCCCGTACAGTTAGGAGCTTGCAGAGCCGATTGGAACGCGCTCTCCAGATTCAGTCCGATGATCGCCAACACACGTACTTTCACCGACATTCTCAGCGATCAACGCGACAGCGGAGCCGGGGGGCTGATCGGGTCTCGAATTCTCTCTGCCTCTCCCACAGATCAGTTGGGATTGGTGGAAAACTTCATCGCCGAACAGGTGGCCGGGGTGTTCAGTATCGAGTCGGCACGCGTCGATCGCGATGCGCCGTTGACAACGCTGGGACTCGATTCGCTGATGGCCATCGACTTGATGAACCGCATTGAAAGCGAATTGGGCGTCACGCTAGCCATGGGAAGCGTGCTGAGCGGTTCCAGCGTGAAGGATTTTGCGAAAGTTGTGCTTCGGTTGGTTCTTGAGTCGGCTCGCTCGGACACCAACGGTGAGACCGGCGATACATCGGAGGTTGTTACCGAAGTACCGCTTGAACCGTTAGCGTATCCCGAAGAGGCATTCCCGTTGACCGCAGTCCAGAAAGACTTGTGGCTTCGCTACCGGACCGCTCCGAATAACACGACCTTGCATCTAGCGACGGTTGCGCAGCTTGCGGGTGCTGTCAATGTCGCCGCCCTGAATTTGTCCTTGCGCAATCTTTGCGAGCGACATCCGATGCTTAAAGTTCAGTTTTGCGAAATCGAGGGGGAACCCCTGCAGCGATACGGGACCGGTCCGCACGAAATTGGCGTGCATGCAGCGACCGATTCGGCGGAAGTGCTTTCGCTGGCCAAGCGTTTGGTGAGCCAAAGTTTCGATCTAAGCCAAGGGGCGCCGTTGCGCGTGGAGTTGATAAACCCTGGTTCGACCGAACCGATGTTGGTCATTGCCGCGCACCAACTAGCGGTCGACAAAATCTCGCTAGGTCTCATCGTGCAGGAACTGATCGGCGAATATCAAGCGTCGATGCAAGGTTCTGTATTCCAGCCTCTTTTGTCAAAGGTTTCGTTCCAAGACTTTGCGGTTTGGCAGGGAAATTTACGATCTGCTGATTTGACCGAAAAGACCGTCGCCTACTGGAATGATCTGCTGAAGGATGCGCCGCTGACCTGCGAACTTCCTGGCACCCACGTGACAACCAGTGGCGTGGCAGATTTCCGCGCCACGAGTTTTGCATTGAGCGTCGAAGCATCGCAGGAAATGGTGATGCTGGCCGCCGAGCAAGACGTGCCACTGGCTACGGTCCTGATGACCGCCTTCCAATTCTTGCTCCACCGTGTTGCCAATCAATCCGATGTCTTGCTCGAAAGCTTGATCTATGGTCGGCCGCAGTCTGTCTTGCGCCGCACGATTGGGCCGTTTGCCCACACCGTTCCCGTTCGTTCACGCACAGGTGACGACCCGACCTTTCTGGAATTGCTAAAGCGGAATCAATCGCAACTGCAATCCGCGGTTAATAAATTGCCCGTCGCCCTCTCGCAAGTGCTGCCGCAAGTTCAGTCCAGCAGTGTCTCCGCAACGCCGCGCTTACCCGTCGGTTTCGCAATGCTGCAAGCGCCCGGATTGTGCGATGACTGCTTGACGCCTCTTTCCCTTGGTGCAGAAGACTTTACTGCGAATGTTTGCGGCATGTCCTTACGGTCGCTCAATATGCCTCTCGCTCAGCAGGGCAATGCCTTGGCGATAGCATTTCAGGAAGCGGGTGGAATTGTTTATGGTGCTTGGCAATATGATGCGTCTCAGTATTCTGATACGACGCTGGCAAACTTGCATGTTCAGTTAGCTCAGCTATTCGCGGAAGTGGCGCACAACCCGGAAACACGCTTAGCTCAGCTTAAGACCATTGTCGCATCGGCCTCGGATGACGTTGGTCGCAAGACGACGAAGCAAGGGGTTATTGCGGCCATTGAGCGAAGTCGTGCTGGTCGAGAGGCGGCAGAAATCGATTTTGCAGCGGAGGCCACGCTCGACCCTGCGATTGTTCCTCCAGCAGGTGCTGTTGCCTGCGAGTTGCCGCCGCGATCGATCTTGCTAACCGGGGGCACAGGTTTTGTGGGAGCGTTCTTGATTCAGGAATTGCTTGCTCACACCGACGCGACTCTGTACTGCCTGGTACGCGCCGCCGATTCGGGACGCGCGATGAAGCGACTGCGGGAGAACCTTGCGAAATACGATCTTTCGCCTCCAGCTTTTGAGAGTCGGGTGATTCCGGTTTCGGGCGACTTCTCCAAACCGTTGTTGGGACTCAGTGCCGAGCAATTTGAAAAACTTGCCGCAACGGTTGACGCGATTTATCACAATGGCGCGGACGTTAATCTGGGTGCCACGTACGTTCAGTTAAAAAACACGAATGTGCTGGGGACTCAAGAAGTCCTTCGGTTGGCAGCGACTAAACGACTTAAGCCGGTGCATTTCGTTTCGACGTTCACAGTGCTGGCCAATGACGCGAATCGCAACTCGGTCGTGCGAGAACAGGATGATTTGCCTCCGCCTGAAACGTTGCTGCACGGTTATTCGCAAACAAAATGGGTTTCCGAACGCCTGATTCATGCGGCCCAAGAACGCGGCATTCCGGCGTCGATTTATCGTCCTGGTCACGTCACGGGGCACAGTCGCACAGGTGCATCGAACACAGAGGATCTGTTACACACCATTTTGCTGACATGCTGGCGCATGGGATCGGCCCCGCTTCGTTCAGGGGAAATGGACATGACACCCGTGGATTACGTGGCAAAGGCGATCGTGGCACTTTCCATGCGACGGGAAAACTTGGGCCGAACGTTCCATCTGACGAACCCCAACCCACTGGACCATCGACATTTGGTTCACTGGATGCAACGGGGAAGCATCGGCATTCGACCTGTCCCGTACGATCAATGGCGAAGTGAACTGCTGGCCCTGACCGCGCGTACGCCCATCGAGGCCCTTCAAACTTTGGTGCAAACCATGGTTCCCGATGCGGCCAACTACAATGGCGTCGCGCCGCCCCTGCATCCCAAGTACGATTGCCGGGAAACGCTCTCCGCACTGACCGACCTGGACGTTCGGTGCGCAGAAGTCGACGACCGGTTACTGGGTGTTTACCTGGAATACTTCCGTCGAATGGGCTCATTTCCTGAAACGGCGACCCCAACACCTGGACCAGCGAGTCTGACACAATGATCGTGTTCAATTCGTTGATCGCTGGCTTGACCGTTTTGTTTACCGTGATCCAATCCTGTTTAGCCTTTGGATTGTTGCGAAAACTGAGACAGGCAGCCCAAGTGCAACCGGTGGTGGATGCCGCGTTGCCACTTACTGCGGTACTGCTTTGTCTGCGCGGGGGCGATCCATTCTTGCCTCGAACGCTGGTCGGGTTGTTGTCGCAAAACTACCCGCGGTATCAGGTGCGAATCATTGTCGATTCAAAGTCGGACCCCGCCTGGCAGGTTGCATCTGACGCGGTCGCCCAGTATCCCCTGCGGGATGCAAAGGTTTGTGAGCTAGAAAACTACCGCGTCGAATGCGGACTGAAATGCAGCAGTCTACTGCAGGCCGTTCAGTCTCTAGACGAAAACGTGGAAGTCATTGCTCAGTTAGATGCCGACACAATACCTCACCCCAATTGGTTACGTGACCTTGTTGCACCACTGCTGGACCCTGCGGTAGGCGCCGCAACGGGCAATCGTTGGTACATGCCTGAGGAAGCGACGATCGGATCGCTGATGCGATACTTCTGGAACGCCGCGGCGATTGTTCTGATGTACTGGTGTCAAATCCCCTGGGGAGGGACTTTGGCGATTAAGCGGTCATTGCTGCGTCAGTCCGATCTCATGGAACGTTGGGGCAAAGCGTTTTGCGAAGACACGATGCTCTATACGGTTCTTTGTCAACACAAGCTGCGACTGGCCTTCGTCCCGTCGTTGATGATGATCAATCGCGAAGACTGCGACATCGGCGGCTTCTTTCGCTGGGTCAGTCGCCAACTGCTGACTGCTCGTTTGTATCATCCCGGTTGGCCTAAGGTCGTGCTGCATGGAGTTTCCTTGACAGTACTCCCTGCCTTGTGTTTGGTAGCGATCGGTTTGGGCGTGCGACAAGGTAATCTCACCGCGGTAACGGGTTGTGTCATCGCTTTGACTTGCCTGGAAATTTCGTTGTTCATGCTACTGGTGATGCTAGAACGCTCGATGCGTCGCGTCGCCGCTTCACGAAACGAGCCCACCGGGTGGCTATCGCCGGCGATGATCGGCAAGTCCATCATCGCTTTG
>DNWZ01000728.1 GCA_003506095.1 Planctomycetaceae bacterium
GCTATGACATCCGCTTGCACCTGGGCGATAGCGTCGCTCGTAATATGGAAGTGTCGGTCAACGGCGGGCCATTCGTTCGCTACACCACCGCTGCCAACGAGTATTTATCGCCTGTGGTCACCACGACTGCCACAACCGACCGCTTGGCGATCGCGTTTCGGGCCGTCAGCGGATCGTGGGTGATCAACGGCTTGGAAGTCGCCACGTCCGGCAAACTGCCGACCAATCCGCTGCGCGCGTCAGTCGGTCTGCTGCCACCTCCGAAGTCGCATGCAAACGGTAGCCTTGCAACCGTTGCGGCCAGCGGCGTCGAGCATGTCATCAGTGTATTGAACGAAGAACGTCTGACTGCGATCGTCCAGGCGGCGTTGAACCGCTGGGCCAAGGCGGGCATCGATGATACGACGTTGGCCAGAATGCGAGCGGTGGTGTTTGAGATCATCGATCTCGATTCGCAAGGCGAACTGGGCCAGGCTGGTCATGGGATCATCCGCATCGACAATGACGGCTTGGGGCTCGGCTGGTTCATCGACACGAATCCATCCAGTGACGACGCTTTCGTTGCGTTCAGCGTCCATCAAGCGATTGCGATTGCCGGACATCCGTCGGCATCTCACTTCGATCTGCTGACGGTGGTGATGCACGAACTGGGACACATTGCCGGCTATCCAGACTTGGTTTCAACGACCACGCAAGAACCGACGCTGATGACCGAAATGTTGCCCATCGGTGTGCGCCGTTTTCCAGTCATCGATCCGAGCACGACTATCTTTGCGTGGACCGGCGACTGGATGGGAACTCCGCACGCGCTGGCGTTCCAATTGCAGCAGCACCGCGAAACTCGCGACCGGCAGTCGGGCAATCGGTTGCTGGACAACGATGCGGATGTGGCGGGTCAGGCGATCTCACAATGGTTGCAATCGCCTTCACAACACCAACGATTGATGCTCCACTGGCCAGACGCCACATTCGGTCGACAGCCCGGATCTGACGAGGATTGGAAGCAGTTGCAAAGCATCGAATCGGATCGCGCACAACAATTGCGATTGAACCTCGTCGACAAAATGTTTGCCGATTTTTAATCGGCAAATCACGAAGAGCCAGCGTGTGGCAGCAGTTCAACTCAGCAAGGTCAATGTGACGGCTGGTGTTGAACTCGCTGCCATCTCCAATTGCATCACAGTCTGCCCAACTGCGACGGATACCGCTGATTGTCGCTCGATGTAAGCGTTGACGTAATTTGTCGCCGGCTTCACCCTCGGCGTCGCCGTGCACTGGACAATCCCCTCCAGCCCCCCAGCTTGCAGAAAATCAGATCGTTTGAACTGCCTTTACCGGGGGCAAAAATTTGTCTGTCGTGAGGTGGAATTGCGGCTCGTCAGAGAAAGAGACCGTAATCAAGTCCTTTGCCTTTCGGAGCATCTGACGACATTCTTCGCTAAGATGCGTGAGATGAACGGTCTTGCCAAGCTGTTGATATTTCTTGGCGACGACATGGATGGCTTCCATCGCCGAGTGGTCATAGACTCGCGTGAAGTAAAAGTCGATGACAACGGTGTCGGGGTCCTTCTGAGCATCGAATAATTCTTTGAACTGGGTTGCCGAAGCAAAGAATAAGGGGCCGTGCAGTTGATATACTTTCGCGCCGCTTTCGACGATCTTGATATCTGCGTTGATATTCTTGGCATGCTTGAATGCGAAGGCTAACGACGAAACGATGACGCCGATGATGACCGCTGATGCAAGGTCGTGCATCACGGCTGTGTACAAAGTCACGATTACCATTACAAGGAAATCGGTGAGCGGAACCTTTCGATACAGCTTCAAGGAGGCCCATTCGAACGTACCGATCACCACCATAAACATCACCCCCACCAACGCCGCCATCGGGATCATTTCAATCCACTGCGAAAAGAACATCACGAAAGCAAGCAAACAGCAAGCAGCAAACGCACCGGATGTCCTTCCTCGTCCGCCCGATTCTACGTTGATCAGCGACTGGCCAATCATCGCACAACCTCCCATCCCACCCAACAATCCGCAGACAATGTTCGCGACGCCCTGACCCAGACATTCGCGATTGCTGTTACCTTGAGTCTGGGTGATTTCGTCGATCAACGTCAGCGTCATCAACGATTCAATAAGACCAACTGCCGCAAGCACTGCGGCAAACGGAAAGATGATCCACAAGGTGGCAAGTGTCATCGGTGGCAAGCTAAACGTTTGAAAGAACAGGGTTGGCAATCCAGCGCGAATGCTCGTGGATTTGGAATCAATGCTGCCCATGGCTGCTGTGATCGCGGCGGCCTGCTCCGGTGGAACCGCTGGTACTTCCGCAGCGGAATAAGAGTTCATTTGCGATGCGTTGGCTTCGGATACGACTGCTTTCGCCGCAGCAACTTTTGCGTTCGTGGCCAGCATGTCACCCACTGTCATGACAACATGACTTTGATTCTCAGCGGCTAGATTGCTGGGCAAAAAACGATTGGATGCGATGCCGATGCTAGACACCACAAGAATGGCAACCAACGATGCGGGCACTGCCTTGGTCAGCTTTGGAAGAAGCCAGATGATTGCCATCGTCAATGCAACCAGTGCGATCATCAGCCACATCGCAGGCCCTTGCATGTACTCAAGAGCGCCGACGGAGCTAACGGTCTTAAAGCTGCCAAACTGTGCCATGCAAATCACGACGGCCAGTCCGTTGACAAAACCAAGCATTACCGAGTGCGGAACCATGCGAATGAGCACACCGAGCCTCGCAAACCCGACGATCAATTGAAGCAAACCACACAAGATCACTGTCGGGAACAAGTACTCGATGCCGTGGATCGCAACCAGGCTGACAACAACAACCGCCATCGCACCCGTGGCCCCGGAGATCATGCCGGGGCGACCACCACACAGCGCACAAATCAGTCCGATGAGGACCGCGGAGTACAAACCAATGATGGGCGAGACCCCTGCGACGAAGGCAAATGCAATTGCCTCAGGAACAAGCGCAAGTGCGACTGTCAGGCCGGATAGAAGTTCGTTTTTAAGATTCTGAGGCTGTGAACGAAATAGATCGAGCATCGAACGAAAGGGCTTTCACAAAGTTGAAAATGACCCGCCAGCAGAACGCGAAAACTGGATCGCGCCGGAGCCATTACGTAAAAAATAAACACAAGAAATCGAGACACACAAGAAATTTTTACACGCACCAATCAGGGCGGAGTGACAGATGATTGAGCAATCTGTGTTGTGTGAGTCATGAATCGATTTTTCTATTCTCGAGCGAAAAATGAGGACGCCAGGGAAAAAGATCATCACGTGGCGCCTGCTAATCGATCGGCAAACAACCTTACAAATGCGTCTCGGGCAATGTCGATCGACGAACTGCTGCTTCGACTAGTTTGCGAAAACGCAGCCAATCGCCTTCCGAACTCGACGTTTCTTAGTTTTAAATGAACTCAACAGAAGTACAGCCCATTGCGACCAGCCCTCCTTGCCCCCCCCACACCGGCGGTTTCAAGCAACTGGCAAACGTGAATGCGCAGACGTCCGTAACGGACAAGCGTTGACAGAAACCATGCCCAATCCTATCGTGAATCGACGATGGGAAATTTGGCGGCGACCAGCGAGTCCGATTATGAAGGCGCTAAACGATGGCCCCAATGAAAGTAAAGGCTCGCAAATGCTGCGCTGCCAGCGAACTGCTTTCGCTCTCGGATGTCACATCGGCAAAGGATTTGACCAAGCCGCCGTGGGTACTGGCGCATTCAGCCCGCCTGCGGATCGTGCGGCGGATGTTCTCGCACAACGACAAAAGAATGGTAGAACCAAATCCATCGCGCTGCCGCTGATCGAATCGGAACCATCATGAGCCAAGCTTCCCTTTTCAACAAGCTTTCACGCCCCTTGCGAGCGCTCAAGGTTCCGATTGTTTTCGCGATCGTCGCAGGCATTGTCTGGTACGTTCGCAGTCAGCCCATTGCGGTCTCCAGCCATGTTGTTACCCAGGGGCCCGTCGTCCATAGTGTTCTGGGCACGGGCACTCTTGAAGCGCGTGTTCGCACCACAATCAGTCCGAAGATATCAGGACGCATCGCCGAAGTGCTGGTTGATCAAGGCTCATTGGTTACGGCCGATCAATTACTAGTGAGACTCGACGATCAAGATTTCGACCAGCAAGTTCGCATGGCAAACGCTGTCATTCATACTTCCGAAGCGACGCTCGGTCGGTTCCGCGCAGAAATCGCACAATCCAAGTCGACGTTTGCAAAAACAGAAGCGGACTTGGGGCGTACACAAAAACTGCTCAATGCCAATTCGATCAGCCAATCGGAGTTCGATCAGTCACGAGAAGCCTTTGAGCTCGCCAAGTCGGGCCTGCTGAAAGCAGAAGCGAACTTGCTGGAAGCGGAACAACAGGTTGCATTGAATCGCGAGACACTCAAGTTTCAAGAAGCTCGCTTGGGCGACACGAAGATACTGGCGCCCTTTGATGGGCTTGTCATCCAGCGGCAACGCGATGCCGGCGCAATCGTCGTGCCGGGCTCGCCGATTCTTCAGTTGATCTCACTGGATGAACTATGGGTCTCCGCTTGGGTCGATGAAACCGAGATGGATCTGCTCAAGGACGATCAACCGGCCAAGATCGTTTTCCGCTCCCAGCCCTCGGTCGCTTTTGAAGGCAGCGTGGCACGCTTGGGGAAACAGTCCGATCGTGAAACGCGTGAGTTCACCGTCGATGTCCGAGCTTTAAAACTTCCAGATACATGGGCGATTGGCCAACGCGCAGAAGTCTTTATTGAAACGGCCCGAGTCGATGATTGTCTGTGGGTTCCATCATCATTTCTTATCAAACAGGGAAATGACCAAGGTGTCTTCATCCAAGATGGCGGCCTGGCAAAGTGGCAGCCACTCAAACTGGGCATCCAGGGACGCGAAACGGTTGAGGTTGTCGAAGGGCTTTCGATTGGTGCGATTATCATCAAACCAGCAAGACCTGGTGCCCAGCTGGCCGATGGCAGAAAGGTTCTCGCGCCATGAACCTTGCCTTTAAAGACATTCGCAAAAATCTCGGTCGCTTTGCAATGACGACGATTGGCATCGGCATGTTGCTGATGATCGTCATGGGAATGGCTGGGATCTATCGTGGACTTTTAGAAGATGCCACGTTCTTGATCCATAAGATCGGAGCCGACCTGTGGGTCGTCCAGCAAGATACGCGTGGCCCGTTCGCAGAACTGTCGCGTGTTCCCAATAGCTTGGTCTACCGAGCTCAAACGGTTCCCGGGGTTGCGTCGGCACGTGAGTTTGTTTTCCACACCATCCAACGAGAACATCGCGGCGCTTTGTTGCGAATGTCGATCCTGGGCTTGAGCTGGCCGGAGGATAAGGGAGAGTGGTTGCCGTTTGTTGCCGGTCGCCCACTGCGCGAGAATCACTTCGAATTGATCGTCGACAAATCCTTAGGGCTCGAACTCGGTGAGACTCTGCGACTGGGAAAGGATCAGTACACCGTCGTTGGCATCACCGCGGGTATGGTCAGCACAGGCGGCGACGGGATGGCCTTTACGACGCTGCTCGATTCGCAAGCGATCCAGTTTGATTCCCCGGCAGAAGCGATTCGATTAGAACGCGCCGCTCGCGATAATCGCGGCCAGGGCAGTGAAGTCTTTTTGCAACAGCCACAGTTGACACAGCAGCTCGCACTGCCTGCTTCCCAACTACCGGCGATTGCAACACCGTCCCTGAGTGCTGTGTTGGTCACGCTAAAGCCAGAAGCGGATCTGGACCATGTGCAGTCGCTCATCGAAAGTTGGCAGGATGTTTCCGTCTACACCACAGCCGGCCAAGAAGATCTTTTGGTGCAAGGAATTGTCGACAAGGCTCGCAAACAACTCTTCATGTTCCGCGTGCTGCTGACGATCATCGCGGCCATCATCATGGCATTGATCATCTACACACTCACGCTCGACAAAATCTACGCGATCGCATTATTAAAACTGATCGGCGCGCCCAATCGCGTCATACTCGGCATGATCCTTCAGCAATCGCTACTGCTGGGAGGCCTTGGCTATTTGGTCGCGTACACGGCCGGCACACAGCTGTTCCCCAATTTCCCGCGCCGCGTGATCCTCACCAACGAAGACCTTCTCCAACTAGCGATTGTCGTCTTCTTCATCTCAGTGCTGTCCAGTTTGATGGGCATCTGGAAAGCACTCAAGGTCGAACCCAACGATGTCCTGATGAGCTAACGGACGGTCAAGCATGAAGATCACAGCAACACAGCGGACGGCTCCCACCCAACCCTCATCATCGACTCTGGCCATTGAAACTCGTGGCCTTCGCAAAGTTTATGGCGAAGGAAATACGGAAGTGATTGCCATGCAGGACGCTTCGGTTTCCGTACGTCAAGGCGAAGTCGTCGCGCTCCTAGGTCCTAGCGGTTCAGGCAAATCCACTTTTCTCACCGCAATCGGCCTGATCAATCCGCCCACCAGTGGCCAGATATGGATCGGCGGTGAACTGGTGATGGACGGTCCCCGTGCGCAGACAGACGTCCGATCGTTTCGCCGAAAACACATCGGCTTTGTGTTTCAAAAGTCGAACTTGATCGACTTCCTTAACGCCCGCGAAAACGTGCAAATCGCGATGGAGCTCAACGGCATATCGCATCGCGCCGCCGGCATTCGAGCACAGGAACTACTCGACTCGCTTGGTGTTGGCGATCGCGCGAACTACGAAGTCTCGATGCTATCTGGTGGCCAACAACAACGCGTTGCCGTTGCCCGCGCGTTGGCCAACCACCCCAGCGTCCTGCTCGCCGACGAACCCACCGCTGCCTTGGACAGCTTTCGCGGGCGCCAAGTTATGGAGCTATTCCGCGATGTGGCAAGGCAACACGGCGCAGGCGTGATTGTCGTCACCCACGACCACCGGACACTGGACGCCTTCGACACGATCTACGAAATGGAAGACGGAATCATTCGGGTTTCCAAACAACCAACAAATTTCTAACCACGAGGCCAGTCAAAAGCAGATTCTCGCGACGCTGTGGGAGGTGAGCAAGGCAACAAAATTGCACGCAGGCATGCCGCGAATCTTGCCCACAAATATCCGACTGTCAACGTACTTAAGTCTTCGCTGCGAAGGAAGCAGCTTATGGATTCGCCTTTTGGCCGCAAATCGTCGCAATATACGATGTGCTATTGCAAGCGGACGCGTCACCCGTAATCGAACTCAGTCACGCGATCGAGATGCGAGCGAGATGCGAGCGAGATGCGAGCGAGATGCGAGCGATCGTCTCGCGGGGCGTGAATTTTAGGTCGGATTGTGACGCGAACAAGCCAAGAGTCGGAATCGCCGATCGAGTGCTGGAATCGGCACGGAAACCTCTTTTGCGCCAAGAACACACGGTGGAAAATCAGCAAGCGTTGATTTCGACTATCAACCTGTTGCCAGTGATCGCACCCACGCAATGGTCAATCGCGTAATCCGTACGATAAACAGAAATCCATGGTCTACAACGAGAACGAACTGACGCAAACGTCCCTGCCCGCGACGTCGTTCGCAGTGGTAACCAGCGTTCTGACCGAGAGGACACGCTCAGTCAGGCAAAAGCGTGAGGTGAATTGGCCGCACCGCATCCCAAGACCACCGCTAGCAGTAAACCCGAACCTTATGCGGCCATCTTCAGTAATGGACGCATTGCGGAGGGGAACTTAAAGCCGTTCTCAAGCAAGTAACGGACCAATACGCGATTGCTGCGATTTCCACCTGGACGAAACGTACTGTAGATAAAATTGAACATACAGCGGTTTCGTTGGTCATGAAAAGCTTTCATGTCAAAGTTTCCCTCTAGCCGATGAGTCTTACCCATCACTTCGGCAACCATAATAACCCGCGAACACTTAACGCACGTTCCGCAGTTCAAAAATTGGCAATCGTCTCGCCTGAGCCGGCAGCAGACATTCAGTGAATCATTGATCAAATCATCTGAAACCACGCGTATCGTCTTCTCAGTTCTCGTATACTCCGACCCAAACAACCGGAAGTAGTTGTGGCGAACTTGAAGCAGTGGCAAGAGAATTGTGTTCAGGCTATCAATGTTTGTTAGCCTCCCCTTTATAACGCTTTCGATTCCGTAGCCCGAAGCATACATATATCCTGAAAACAAATGCCCCAGCGACAATGCTGCGGCAACGTTTCGCAGCGTGTGAGTCTGCAAGAAGGTCATGCCTTCATACCAAGGCGACATGTCACACCTTGCCCCCACCAAAGGTAGGCCACGCTGGTCAGCCCAGTGGCCAATCTGTGTCAACGATTGTTGGTAATGGCGTGTACTGCTGAAGGCACCGACATTGTGGTGCATCAACAGACCGATTTGCATGCTCTTGGGAACATCTCGTTTAAAAAAGCCTCGACTCATGACGTAGGAACTGTCAATGCCTCCGCTGAAACCTGTTGCCGCAGGCAAGTCGTCGGCCGAACCAACACCCGCGTCCATCGCCGTTTCGTCATCATTCGTCCCCGGTGAAATAGCCAAGCTTTGATGCGGAGCAGCATCAACCAACACTTTCGAACTCTTTGGAATCACAGCCTTCAGGATGTCCTGAACAATGCCGTTCATCTGGAAAAGCAGATGAGCATCCACCTCCCCTTCGATCACCAATCTTTCACCTGCCAGCATCGCCGGCGCGAGCATCATGACCGCAAACGGTTCAAAAGTCGGTCGCGCGCTAAACAGTTGCGGTGCGTTTCCGAAACGACTGAACACCACAGTCTTTTTCTTGCCCGCAAAGTTGATGTCGGCAACTAAGTCAAAGTTACCCTCGACCGCATCTTGCCGAAGATTGCTGATTACAACCGCCATGGAACATCCCTGATGAATTGCGTTTGAGTAATGAAACTGACCTTCAAATCAATGCGCCATAAAGACACACCGCACGCTGCCAACTTTTTCCAAAAACCTTTGCCGCTTCGGCATGGTAACAATAACCGAAGGCAACTGTTCACCGCCGATCGATCGCAACCTTCTTTGGTTCAACCATGGAACATCCCATGTGACATGAGGAAGCTGGAACGTTTTCGATTGCGAATTCCCGCTTAATCTCACTAACTAGAAAGCTTTGATAGTCAGCTAAGTCAAACCGATATGGCGACACGAACAGCGGCAGATCCTTTGCGTCAAGATACTTCCTAATCGAGTCGGTCTGCATGGAGTGTTTGGGCGCGTTCGTCGTACTATAGTAGTCCTCAAACTTAAATTCGCCGCCTTCCATTTGCGGGTCCGGCGACAGCCAGCCATTGGGGATTCCGTATGCGTCGGCGATGATCAATCCATGCAACGATTGGCTGAGGATTCCCTGGCAACTTCGGATGGAATCGATCACCCGCAGCGGATGCCAACTCGGGTCAATATAGAGCACGTCTTGTCTCGATCGACTTTCACCCATCACTTTCGCATCGTGATTTCTCGCGTTAATTCCAAACGAATGGGCGAACGTTCCGTTGGAACCGCTTTTCACCAAGGGTCTCCACTGCTTGGCCTGCGAGTGGTGAGGGATCAGGCCAAGCCGATAGGTTGGCTGGATGGATTGAGGAAACAAACGGGCAACCAGCAATGCCGGGTCTCCATAGTACCCAGGGTCATAGCCGATCGATTCGGCAGTCCGATAACCACGCAGCGAAATGATTCGCATCGCTGATAGCTTGGGATTCATTTCCGGGGAAAGCAGCCCACTGCCGACAACGATCGAGCCAGCGTTCACTGTATTGACAATGCTGCCAATTCCAAGCAAATGCCGTCTCGCTTGATTCGCAAAGTGAACCGAATCGGATAAAAGCTTCCCAAAAAAATATGGATTCAGATCATCGCCGAAGTTAGGTCGGCCGATGTGCCATCGCAACGGCACACTTCCAGCGGACGGCAAGGACCACCTGTATTTGCGTATCGCTTTGGTGAGTTTTCGTGTAATCATCTTCTGGCCCAGGTCGATCTGTCTTGAGGGTTTGTCTGTCATTGGCTGCCATTGGCTGCCATTGGCTGCCATTGGCTGCCATTGGCTGCCATTGGCTGCCATTGGCTGCCAATCACTTCCAAGCGACTGCCCGCACGACTCATCGATATGACATGCTCTTGTACATTCATAACCAGAGCCTCATTCAATCATTTTGATAGCGAGCCAATCAACATCCAGATTCGCATTCGTTAATGGAATCATTGACAGACAAGAAACAAACAGATTAATCATTCGAATCGGTATATACGCGATGCATCGGGCTGCGTCGCCTTAGACTTGCTTGCGCAAGTCCGCTTTTTTCTCGCTTTTAATTCCATTCGCGAAGAACGCTTCCGTATCGCGCATTTCGCGCTGCAAATATGGAAAACCCTACAGCCAACCTCTCGGTTTTGTCGGCGTGGGCGGCGCACATGGCCACCACGCCACCCAAGGATGGCCCCCTTTGTTCAAGCAAACATTCGCTTGACTGGGCATCGATTTCGGTGGCTCACGTTATGCGAGCCTGGACTTCGCCAGCTGCTGTTCTGCGCAGCGGTTCGCGTGCGACCACATCGGCACGCGTCCAAGTATCAGCATCCAATCAGTCAAGTCAGGCAACGCATCACGTGCTCGAATGCTTTTTAGGATGCCGACGCAATCGCCGTCAGTTCCTCAAAATGAATCGCTGGGCTGGCCAGGAGCGGACGCGAAAAGAGAAGCGTGGGTTGATCAAGTGGCGCTTCGGCCTCGCCAGGGCTGCGACGGCCCTGTTTTGCCCAAGCATCCAATTGATCACAGGACACATGACCGTTTGTGCTTTGGGATTATCCAAAGAGTAATAATCCAGAACGTGATCAAGAAACAGCGATCACCTCCACTGCATTTTCGTAAATGTCTTTGCGTTTGTCATAAAGCGGGATTGTGGTACCGCTGAGTCGGTTGCTGACCAAATCCTGCAGGTCCACATCTGCAACGATAATCTGTTCAATATTGGGTGTGCCCTCGGCGGCAATGCCGTCACGCGCGAACGAAAAGTCCGATGGCGTGATGATGGCCGCTTGGCCATAGTGCATCCCCAGACCTTCCACCGGTAGATTACCGACCGTGCTGGTCATGACCACGAAAACCTGATTTTCGATTGCACGTGCATGGCAACAATAGCGCACCCGCAGGAATCCCTGTCGGTCATCCGTACAAGACGGCACCATCAGGATGTCAGCACCCGCCTCACAGACCATCCGGGCCAGCTCAGGAAACTCGATGTCATAACAAATCAGGATCGCCACTTTACCGTAGGGCGTCTCAAACAGATGCAGCTTGTCGCCAGCATCGGTATTCCACCGCTCGCGTTCCCAGCGGGTACGATGGATCTTGTCCTGCTGGAATACTTTTCCACTGGGGGTAAAGTAATAAGCCGTGTTCAACAAACGCCCGTCTTCGTGAAGTGTCGGGTGCGAACCTCCGATCAAGTGGACGTTCCACTGGGAGGCAAGTTCCAGCA
>DNWZ01000086.1 GCA_003506095.1 Planctomycetaceae bacterium
CTGTTGTGCTCGGGTTGGGCTATTCCTTCACCGTTTTTATTCCGTTGCCATGGTTGACCCAAGCCTTGTCGGTATTGTGGATCGTCGCGCTGATCAATTCATTCAATATGCTGGACAACATGGATGGGTTAAGCGGCGGAGTCGCTGCGATCGGTGCGACGGCGCTGGCGATCGTGATGATTTCGACTCCGGGCACGGCAGGACAACCGCAATGGTTTGTCGCCACATTATTGATGGTGGTGACCGGAGCGTTATTAGGATTTTTATTTCATAATCGTCCGCCAGCGAGAATCTTTATGGGCGACGGCGGCAGCTACTTCGTCGGCTTCCTGATTGCGGTTGCAACCTTGATGGCGACTTATGCGAATTATGAAAGTGATACACCGCATGCAGTCTTCGCGCCGCTGTGTGCGATGGCAGTACCGTTGTATGATTTAACCACGGTATTGTGGATTCGGATTCGTGAAGGCCGCAGCCCGTTTCAGGGCGACCAGAGCCATTTTTCGCATCGCTTGGTGGCTTTGGGGTTGTCACGAGTTCAGGCTGTGCTGACGATCTATCTAGTGACCGCAACGTGTGGCTTAGCGGCCATTCTTTTAACCCGTGTGCAGGTCGATTCGGCGATCATGGTAATTGGGATTGTGTTCTGTATGTTGTCGCTGATCGTGATATTGGAATCGACCGGATGGCGAAAAGAAAACGAATAGCCGGTGGAGCGAGCCAGCAAGAAGGTGTGGCAATATCAACCGGTGAAGTATCGCCGTCGCTGTTTACACCCGAGAAATTGTTCGGCTTTGCCGCCGGACTGGTCGCCGCTGCGATCATCTATGCGGCCTACTGGCCAGCGGACAGTACCGAAGTGCAAGCCGGTGCGGCGCGATACTTGGTGGGCATGTTGATCATGGCTGGCGGAATCTCGATCGTGGTACGTCCGCTTTGGACCGAGCCCGGTGTCAGTCGAGCGGATCGGTTGATCGACATTGCCGCCTGGGGAATGGCTTTGGCAATGGTCGTTTCGACCTGGGCAAATGCCGACGGTTCGAACTTGCGGATGGGTGTCAATGAAATGTGGTGGTGGGTTGCCGCAGCGGGCCTCTTGTCGGCGACACGCCGAATCTGCTGCTGCGATAATGTTCCGATCGTGTTTTTTCATTTGATCATTGCCGTTACCCTAGCAGTTGCCGTTTTTGGTTGGCATCAACAGTTGATCGGCATTCCGTCGATGATTCAAATGTATGAATCCGATCCTGATGCCATGTTGCGGGCCGCTGGAGTTCAGGCGGATGAAGGGTCGCGTTTAAGAATTATCTTTCATAACCGACTTTATGATGGCGGACCGACCGGCACGTTCGCATTGGCCAACTCAATGGCCGCGTTGTTGGTCGGCGGACTGGTTGTTATGGGAGGTATCTTTGCACAGCGATGGCCGACGATGACGCGTGCCCAGAAGGTTGGCTGGGTGGTCGCAATCTTGATTGTCGTTGGGATGTTGATCGCATCGCGCAGCCGTTCGGCGGCTGGATCGTTGTTGATTGTCACTTTGATTGCGACGACGCGGCATTGGTGGGATGGTCGAATCTTGACGATCGCCAAAGTCATCGCAGCAGCGGGTGTCGCCATCGGGATGTTAGGGGCGATCGGATGGCAATTGGCCCGAAACTCCGAATGGGTAAGCCAAGCACCAGCATCGTTAGCCGTCAGATGGCGTTATTGGATTGCGAGCGTCAAGATGATTGCCCAGGCACCTTTTTTGGGTGTCGGGCCAGGACAGTTTAAGGCTCGCTATGAAATGTATCGTGCGGATGCGTCGACCGAACAAATCGCTGATCCTCATAACTGGTTTTGGCAGATTGCGACAACCGGAGGATTGCTCGCGGCAAGCATCGCGATCCTGTTGGTGGTCGCGATCATCTGGCGTTTTCGAGCGGGGGCGAGCGTCGGTGCTGGCGTGGTTCGAATCAGGTCGAGCGCAGTTTATATCGGTGCCGGGATCGCCGTTGCGATGATCTGGATCGGTGGATCGGTTATCGGTTACCTGCCGACAGTGGACGCGGCATTGTTGGCCACGATCGCGGGGATCGCGATTCTGTGGCTGGCAATCCGAAGCGAACAGGATGCGATCGAGAACGGGTTGGCTAGAAACAAGATTACGCCACAGCGGATTGCTGGCTATGCGGTCTTGGCGATGTCGATCGACTTGATGGCAGCTGGGGGATTGATTGTTCCCGGAGTCGCAATACCGTTTTGGGTGCTGATTGCGATTGCGACCACACATGCGACCATACCAACGATTCCTCAGACGACGCAAAATGACCTGGTCGCGTCCGCGGGCACTTCATCGAATCGATTTCGATTGGTACTGGGCGGCGGCATGACATTGATCTTGATCGCTTGGTACATGACAGCGATTCTGCCGATCGAACAAGCTAATGTTGCACAGGGACGGTTTGAAGCCGCCTGGGAACAGGGTCGGACTGGTGAAGCGGAAGCGGCACTGCGCCAGGCTGCAGCGTCCGATCGATGGAAAGCAGCACCGATGCTGCAATTGGCGACGGTGCTTTCGCAGGCCGCCGTGGCTGATTCGCAAAACCGCCAGCGTTGGGAAGCGGCATTGAAAGAAGCTGAAGTGGGAGCAATGCAACGCGCGGGGCGCGACCCCGTGTCGCTTAGCAAACTCGGCGAGGGGCAATTGTGGCTGTTTCAACGCTATGGCGACATCGAATCGCTGAGATCGGCGGAATCTTTTTTCACCCAGGCAACGACGTTAGCGCCGGCGCATGAGACTTACGCCGCACAGCTTGCGGAGATTTACCGTCAAATGGGTGACGACCGAGCCCGAGTCTGGGCCGAGCGGGCAGTGACGCTTTCAGCGGCAGGTAGTTATTATGAGCGTTCGCTGCCGTTCGTCCTGGTGATGCCCGCTCAGTCCCTCGGCGAATCGGTTATCCGAGGCGAAGTGCGGCGTCCCGCCTCAGAGGTTTTGCCGCCGATTTTGTCACCACAGCAGCAGCCCCCAGGGGCGAACTGATCGAAGTTCCCTGTCGTAAGACGGTCGACCGTATTCATTTGTATCAAGGTTTTTATCGTGTTCAAAGCATTCGCATCGGCGATGATCGCATCCGTCATTGGGTTGGCATGTGGCTGGTTTGCTCATGTATCCAATTTTGCTGCTGAGTCGGAGTTTGGTCCGTTCAAATCTGCCGACCGTGAAATACCCGCCCGAATCGAAGCCGTGAAACGCGAGATTCCGGCTGATCAAATGCCCAAATTGGAGGTGGTTGGCGGAGAGCAGTTCGACTTTGGGGTAATGGAACCGGGAGCCGAGGGCAAGCACTCGTTTGTGGTCCGTAACGCTGGCCAGGGCCCACTGGAATTGGAAGTCGCGGGGTCCACCTGCAAGTGTACCGTCGGATCGTTAAAGGATGCGACCTTAGAACCGGGTGAGCAAACGGAGATCGATTTAACTTGGATTACAAAATCGTCGGGTGAAGAGTTTGGTCAATCGGCGATTCTGAAGACCAACGATCCGACCCGTGGCGAATTGAACTTGGTGATTCGCGGGCGTGTGATCAGTTCGATGACCATGGTGCCTCGAACATTCTCGTTTGGCGAAGTCGAATCCGGCGATACCATTGTGCTGGAATCGGTCATTTTCAGCTTCAGCAAAACGCCGATCGTCGCGGTGAAGCAGTCGTTCAGCGAACCTGACATCACGGCGCGTTCAACGTTCTCGGTTGAGGAAGTCAGCGTTGAGAGCACCGGAAACCAGGAATATAAGACGGCGACTCAAGCTTTTAAGGTGCGAATCGAAATCGCACCAGGCCTTCGTCAGGGCCCGCTGCGCGACAACTTTTCATTCGGTTTTGCCCCGAAGTCGGCGGTCGACGCGGACGGCAAGTACGACGAAGACGTATTGTTTCAGTTCTACGCGGAAACATCAGGACGTATCGTCGGTGCGATCACCTTGGTGGAAAATCGCCGCGTGTTTAATGGCGAAGGCGGATACTATTTCACCATGGGTGAAGTCGATCCGAAGGAAGATACGCCGCTTCGTGCGAATATCATTTTGCGAGGCCCAAAACGTAATACGATCAAGTTATCGATTGGCGATGTGCAACCCAAAGGAATCTTGCGGGCCGAATTGGGTGAACCGGTCGGACGCAGCACAACCGTGCTCGTGCCGCTAACTCTGTCGGTCGATCCTGAGGCGAAACCGATCGACATGATGGGACGCGGAAGCGATGACTTTGGCACAGTATCGATCCAAACCGATGACCCCACCATGTCGCCGTTGCAGTTGAAAGTACGCTTTCAAGTGGCTAAGCCATAGAGGCTGTAAAATAGAATCTGTCGCTGTTCAGCTAGGTTCTTATTCGTCTTCGTCGCTGGCAAACACCGAATCAATCGCATCAAAGGTTTGCTCTGATGGTGAGTATCCGATGCGGGCGAGTTTCCAAATCAAATCTGGCACCGAAGCAACATTCATCTTTTCCAAAATCGCCTTGCGGCGCAGATCAACCGTGCGCGGACTAATTTCACACAGGTGTGAGATTTTTTTGTTCGTCACTCCACGGATCAACAGGCCCATCACCGCGATCTCGCTGGGCGATAAAGTCGCATATCGACTATTGATCGCACCGACTTCGCAGTAGTCCTCATACGCCTGCTCGCTCTTATCAAGCGCCTGAACGATTCGCTCCCACAACTCTTGGTCGCGGTAAGGTTTGCAAAGCACCGTGAACGCTTCACCGGCCATTGCGTCGACGGCCATCGTGAAGTCGGCGTAAGCGGTGACAATGATGCAGGGAAGTGTTGTATACATCCCGCGGATTCTTTCGAGCACCGCCAATCCGCTCATCCCCTTCATCCTGACATCGACCACCGCCACCGCGATACCCGCTTGCCAGCCTTCCAAGTAATCAACGAATTGTTCACCAGATTCAAATTGTTGGCACTTAAGTCCCATTGCGCTTACCAACGCTGACAGCGACTCACGCACATCGGCTTCGTCGTCAACTATAAAGACAGCTCCGTCCGAAGCCCATTTACTCATCCGATACTCACTGATGTTAGATGTGACTCTCAGCCCTAAACGCCTTGGGGACAGCCGGATCACCCATTCCGGCTGTGCGTGCCTTCACGCAGGGCATCCCATTTTCAAATCCGTTTTAAGAACTTGGCTGACAAAATAATGCTATGCGAGTGAACATTCAAGGTTAAGGATCAGCCAAACGCGACGCATTATCAAATTGACGCGTTGCGCTACTCCGCATCGCATGAAGGCTTGACGTAATTGCGGGTGCGTTTTTCGTGCCAAACGCAACCCGAATTGAAACAACGTTTTTGATAAGAAGTTACTCTCCACACTGATTCACTAACCAGAACGATCTGCGATCGGCACAGCACCGCACAGCACAACCATACCTTAAAAAATCAGCGGGAAACGTTTAGCAATGCAGCGACAAGGCTTTTTTTCCCACGTTTGCCTTAAAGGAACTGGCGGAGCGATTATTCTAAGTCCCAAGCCTTTTCCTCGACGGTCCAATTTGTATAGATTTGGCTCCTTACGGTGAAGAAAAATTGTCATTTTAGTTTGAAGCACATCCCGAACGTGGGTGAGGGATATTAGCCATACCCCTATAAAAGAAGGTTGCGTCATTGCGCAAAACCTTGTTTACGATGATCACTTTCGCTGTGTGAATGAAAAAAACAGCGAGTCGGTGAACCGAAAGTTGCTCCATCAACAAACGCTGAAACTCATGCGGACCCCAGATTTCTTCGCAATGGCCAGCAATGGTGACCCTGTTGGCGTGATTTCTGTGAACTCAAGCGGATGCTTGGTTCAGTACACGCCGGCGTCGGCCAAATGGCTGGGCGATCGAGAACCACTGCGGGTGGGTGACGTGTGGTATGGGGCATTGGCCGAACCCGTTCGTTTAAGATTGCATCGTGAGTGGAAGCGTTGCTTGCTGGACGGTTTTGCGGAGAACGGCCAATTCGTTTCGCCATGCAAGTTTTGTTTCGAAAACAGTGATTCGACACACCAAGTGGTTGTGGAGTTTACGGTTCCTTTGGGTGACGAGTCCCGGGAGGGTTTAGTGATCGGAACCGTTCGTGTTTGCCATCTGCCAGCGATGCCTCCGAATGATAGAAACGCTGTTTCTGTGACATCCATTGAGTCTAAGTTGCTGCGCACGATTGGCCACGAGATGCAACAAACGATGTATGCGATCCAGAATTTCACGTTTGCCGCTCGGCAGTATTCGAAAATGGGTCAATCCGAAGAGGTCGCCGAGATGTTGACCAAGATCGACCGCCAGATAGTACGGGCAAGGGCGTTTGGCGATCGCTTACGACAGCTCGCGACGCAGACCCAGCAAGATGCTCGGCCAACGGACGTGCACCAGGCGATCGACGCTTGCCGAGAAATCTTGCAAATCTATGCCGATGACGCTCGCGCGGCGTTGCAGTTCGCCCTGCGAGCAACCGATACGACGGTACTATGCGATCCACCACAGCTCCAACAAGTGTTGCTGAACTTAGTTCGCAATGCCGCCGATTCGTTGATTGCAGCGGATTCCCCGACTCGTTTACTGGCGATCGAAACAGCCAACGAAGTCGATATGATTCGTGTCCGCGTGGTCGATTCGGGGCCTGGCGTCGCCGATGACGACCAGCAGCGAATCTTTGATCATTTTTTTACGACCAAAGATTCGGGATTGGGGATGGGGTTGCCGTATTGCCGATCGGTGGTCGCTGCATATGGCGGCGATTTAAAATTGGCGGAAAATCAACCAGGTCGAGTGGCGTTTGAAGTTCGTTTACCGACCAACGCATAACCCCTTGCTCATCGATTCAAATGGATAGAACAGGCGTCGGTTTCGCAATTCTTGCCGCTGATTCTGTAGCGTCGTTTGGCGATCTGCTGATAACCCCAACGCCACAAACCGGCGGTTCCGGGCAGGTGCAAAATCGGCATCGCAGCCCAAAGCAGCGGCAGACGACGACTTAGGTATCGGACCGCGTCGCTGCCACCGTGCCGATTTCCATCGGTATCGACGACATACATCTGGGCCATCAGGCTGTCGTGCGACAGATCGGGATATCGCTCCGCAACGCGAGGATCGTGCAGCGAAATGAAACTGAGCCGCGAGCCGCAGCAATCAAAACGCCGCAGGTTTCCCACCTGTCGCTGGCAAAATCGACAATCGCCGTCGTAAATCACGACGTCGGTGCCGGGCGATTGATCAGGGTCGGGCAAGTTACGCATCGGAAACTGCGGGTTACGGTAAAGGGTCAGCTAGAAACGGTGATTCGAAAGCAGGTTCGTGTGGTAGGATGCAGGGATACTTTAGCACTCAAAACGGCTTACTAATTCTATACAATGACCGCAAGAACGGCGCGGCGGCTACGGCCAACACCCGAGTGGTTCGATAAACCAGGTCCAATGCGTGTCGCTGAGGGAGCGAATCGGCAATGAATACGATCGAAACACAGATTCGCCGTGCGCGGCGACGGTTGGTTTTGGCCAGGTTCGCACACCTCGCGTGTTGGTCGCTTTTTGTCGCTTGGTTCATCACCGCGACCGCGATTTTGGCGCGGGCGGTTTGGGTATTGCCGTGGGATGTGGCCACCTGGGACTGGATGTGGCTGGGCGGTTCGACTGCAGTGGCGGTTTTATTTGCGGCAGCGGTCGCGATCTTCACCGCACCCTCGATTGCCAAGGTTGCCGGCGAAGTCGACTCGCGATTCGGACTGCGCGAGCGATTAAGCAGCGTGGTTTCGTTGGCGTCGCAAGATCGCGAAACCCCGATGGGGCAAGCGCTTGTTGAAGACGCGATGCGTCGAGCCGAACCGCTGGATGTCCGCGATCGATTCTCTCTATCGCCAACTCGTTTGGGGTGGTTGCCGGCATTGCCTGCAGCAGTGGTTGTATTGGCGATGTTCATCCGTCCGGCGATCGCACCCGATTCGACCAGCGATCTGTCGCCTGAATGGGTGTCGCAGACCAATCAAGTCAAGACAGCTGCGGAAACGCTCAAACGAAAGATCCAAAAACAGCGTGAACAGGCTGAAGAAACGGGCCTGAAGGAAGCCGAAGACTTTTTCAAAAAGCTGGAGGCGGACTTAGACAAGTTGGCCAATCGTCCGTCGATGGATCAAAAAGATGCCATGATCGCGATGAACGATATCAAGAAACAACTTGAACAGCGTCGCGAAGAGCTCGGCACGCCCGACCAGATGAAGACGGCACTTTCCAAGATGGAAGACATTGAGCGGGGGCCAGCAGGCAGCGTGGTCAAGGCGATGCAGAAAGGCGACTTTACCGAGGCGCAAAAATTGGCCAAAGAGTTGGCCGATAAGGTGCGCGACGGCAAATTGACCGAGAAAGAGCAACACGAGTTGCAGAAGCAGATGGAGCAGGTTGGCGACAAGTTGAAGGAGGCGGCGGAAAAGAACAAGCAGGCCAAAGAGCAACTGCAGCAACAGATCGACCAAGCCAAGAAAGACGGTCGCAACGAAGATGCGGCGAAGATGCAACAGCAGATGGAGCAGTTGGAGGCCAAGGGGGCCCAAATGCAGCAGATGCAGCAGATGGCTGAAGCGATGAACCAAGCGGCCCAAAATCTGCAGGAAGGGAAAACCGGCGAAGCGGCCGACGCGCTGGAAAAGATGGCGGAACAGCTGGGCGAAATGCAAGCGGAGATGCAGCAGTTGGAGGATTTGAAGGACACGCTTCAAGACATCGCACAAACGAAGGAACAGATGAAGTGTTCGTCCTGCGCGGGCCAAGGTTGTTCGCAGTGCAAAGACGGCAACCAGGATGGAAACAGCCAGAAAAACGACGGACAGGGTGGTAAAGGATATGGTCGTGGCGTGGGCAAGGGCGATGGCGAAGAAGAAGAGATCGACGCGGGCACTTATGACAGCCAGGTCCGTGGTGAACCGAAGCAGGGCCGTGGTGTGATCGCCGGCTTTGCCGACGGTCCCAACCGCAAAGGCGTCTCGCGTCAGGAAGTCAAAGACGCGGTGCTGGGTGCGATCAACGATAAAAGCGA
>DNWZ01000313.1 GCA_003506095.1 Planctomycetaceae bacterium
AAAGAGCTCCGAGCATCGTTATGCTAGCGCCGCACTTTTGCGAGACGATTTGTTGCGATTCATCAACAACCAGCCCATATTGGCAAAGCCTCCAACGCCGCAAGAACGGTTTTTCAAGTGGTATCCGGTTCATGCAACACCGATGTTGGGAACTTACTTTATCGTGGCCGCAATGACATGGGTATTCTTCATCGCAGGTGGCTTGCTCGAGCCAACTACGCTGGAGGGTTATCAGTTGTCGTCACCCCAATTTCTACCTTGGGCAGTTTCTTGGATAGCGATTGGGGCCTTGATCTTGAAGTATGGATTTGCCTTTGTCTGGCTGAACATTCCACTGCTAATCGCGTTTGTTACTTTGCCGGGATGGTTGAACGACAAGCCACAATCCATCGTTCTGATCGGGATGATCAGTTTCTTTGGAATCGTATTGCAAACAGGGGCCATGGTAACGCACTTTCATCGCAAACCCGGTGCCAGGCCGAGCATTCTTACATCCCGTCTAAGCGCATCAAACAGCGATTCCCGATAAGCAGCGTTAGAAGTGGTGGCAAGTTGAAGTTTGATTCGAGTCGCTGATGACTACGATTGCTTTTCCAACTGCCGCTTGATCTTGGCCGCGCGTTCGAAGTCTTGGCATGCGACCGCTTTGTCTAGTTCGTGTCGCAGACGCTGGCCAATGTCCATTGCCTGAAACAACTCTAGTCGGCGATTCTCGCATGCCTCTAAGCAATTTTGCAAGGTTCGATAGATGCTCATCGGGGTCATAGCGACAGAATCAAGTCCCCCGAACGCCGCAGGCATCTCCGGAAACTTGGAAAGAATCCGTTCGACCAGTTCGATTTGCTCTTCCGTTTCAGCAATCAACTTATCGGCGTCATCTAACGATTTTATTTCTTCCGCTTGCAGCTTAGCCGCACATCGACCACAGATGACTTCGGCCGCTGTAGGGCTTTCGGCTGAAGCAAAAGCAATCGCACCATAAGGCGACGGGTCTTGCCCACAGCGTGGGCAGACAGGTTTCTCGTCCATTAACTTCCTTTTACAATTTTTCTGGCATGCATTACCATTGCCAATGTCCATTAAAATGCTTACGCCTAAGGCGTAACCACCACTTCGAAATCTGAACCGCGAACACGCCTCAGTTCCTCGTGCAGAATCGGGATTCGCGGGTCTGGCGCGATTGAAATCGCCCATTCGATTCCATTATCCGCAACCAACATTCCATACTTCTTCAGTCCTTTCAGAATCGTTCGAGCTGCAGGCGAAAAACCGCTGAGGTCAAAATCGTGTCGCAGCCTCAATCGCTCGCCCATTCGCGGCAAGTCGGGGTCATTGAGGCTGCTGGCAAAGTGTGTCGCCGGATGCACATAAGCCCGTCTTGTACGACGCACGGTCACTCGCATTGCGTGCCGAATTTCTCCGCGTTCAATTTCGTCGAATCGCACAACGGCGGGAAAAATCGGCAGTCCCGCTGCGTCCGCCGATGTCCAACCCGCCGGTCGAACCGCATTGGTATTCAGGTCAAACAGCGATGCTTGACCCGCCGCCCAACCGTCGGGAGTCCTACCAAAAGTAAAGAATTCATAGAGCATTCGATTCACCGGGTCGACGACAATCGCATGCCGATCCGATTCATACTTCGCTGGACGGATTTGGACGCGAGCTAAAGATTCTGCGTCTCCGTTGCCAGATTCGTCAGGCCACCCTTCGATCGGGATGTTGTCCGGAATCGGATAGGGTCCGGGGTCGGACTCATCGGGATAATCGACGATCTTTACGGGAATCCGCGGTTGATTGGGTGGCACCAGAACAAAGCTCATGTCTCGGTTTGCTCGCAACGGTTTGTCCGTTCCGATCGACGCGACAATCTGGTCCGACAACTCGTGAAGTGGCCATTGATCAACGGCCAGATTGAACGGATGGTCGGCAGGGAAGACCTGCAAGTCTCGCAGGATTGCGTCGGCTTGAGGGGTAAAAAATAGGATCGGCTGATGAACACGATCGGCCGGATTGGATATCGCTGGCGGCCTTTGGGCGAGTGCAACCCAGGGGACCGTAAAGCTGAGCGCTGCCAAACCGATAGCGATTAAAGAACCTCTCGCCAGGGTTCCACAAAAGCACGAGGTTTTCATGATGGCAGAGGTTTACATAGGGGTGGAGTGTCGTTGGTCATTACAAGTATTGGTATCGGGTCCTCAAAACGCCGCACCTTCAAGCGTTCCCGTTGCGGTGCTGAATCGATCGATCTCTACGCCGCCATGTTGTAACGTCGAAGTATAAAGATTACAGAGCGGTTGTTGATCTTTACCCATGTTGGGAAGTTCCTTTTCGACCGATGCAGGTTTTTCCGGAGGCGGACTCAGTGAGTTAGCGATCTCTTGTTGCATTCAGTTTTTTGACCTTTATATCCGATTTTCTAATGATTGCTCGTTTTGTTCGCAGATAGGCTGTGAACTTATGAACACAGTGGCTAAGGTGGTCGCAATTTGCGGTATTTGCGTTGAAATTAAATTCTAATAAGAACCTATTCGAAAAGGGGTGTGGCTCTTGGGAGACGAGACAATTTTATTGGTTTTATGGCCTCGCCGGAGAGGGTCAGACCCCTTGTCGGATAGGCTCGAATGGGAAAAGCGTTGATCGTTCTACTTGTCTGCGATGACTCTGGCCATAAGTCTGGCCCGTGCCAAACTCTCTTCGCGGGATGATGCGACTCGGTGCCAGACTCGATTAGGTGATCCATTCTACGAAATCTTTGCAGATGCACTGTGTCCAATCAAAAAAGGCCAAGCCGCTGCCGGCTTGGCCTGATGATTAGTTGGTTTCGGTCTGTTGATCGTTCGGTTACGAACCGAGTTCGATATCGATCTTTGACTCGTCGGCTGCCTCACGCAATTTGCTGAGCGCTCGGGCCTCGAGTTGACGGATTCGTTCTTTGGTCACACCGAGTTCTTCGCCGACTTCCTTTAAGGTTGCCGGTTCATTGCCACGGCCGAGTCCGAATCTCGCGACGATGATCTTCTGTTCGCGTTCGTCGAGTCGGTTGAGGATTCGTCCGAGTTCCCGTTGGCGGCGTTGATGAGCGTTTTCTTCGGCGTACGGATCGGTTCGTTCGTCTTGGCGGGCCAAGAACAGTTCTTCGGCCGTTGTGCGGAACCGATCACGATGCTTGAACTCGTTGGGAATTGTGCGAGCAAAGTTTTTCATAATCGCCCATGAAGCATAAGTGCTGAACTTATTGCCGCGTGAGTAATCGAACTTTTCGACTGCTCGGATCAGCGACATGTTTCCGTCGCTGACCAAGCCGAAGAAATCGTCACTGCCACCCATGTGACGTTTGGCGATCGAAACGACCAAGCGAAGGTTCGATTGAACGATTCGATTTTTGGTTTTAACGGTTTGTTCGTAAAGCGCCTCGATTTCGTCCATCAAAGCGGCCTTATTGCCACGAGCGTTATCGAGCGATTCGCGGATGCGAGTCGCTTTGTGCTTGAGGTAATTCATCTTTCGAAACAGATGGTATTCCTGTTCGCGAGTCAGCAGTGCGGCGTCGTACAACGATGCCAAGTAGCTCGGCAACCCGCTGGGAGCGCGGACCTTTCGTGGCGCGACAGCTGCCTCGGGTTCGGCACCCAAGTATTCGGCTTCACGCGAGGTGTCTTCGAAGTCGGCGTTGTAGATGTAATCCAGCGGCAGTTCGTTAATCCGTTCTTTACGCATATCGATTAAAATCCTTTGAATGCTGCTGCGTGTGCGACCATACCGTTTGCACAACTGGGGTACCGTGCTGCCACGGCGAAACAGTTGATAAATCACCCGCTTGTCATCGTCGGTCAATACACCCCGATGGTTCGGGAAGATTGCGATGGCGGGGTTCTGGGCGTCGAAGTTCTTCAACGTATAGCGGATCGTTTCGGGACTGCGATTCATCACCGTGGCAAGCTGGCGAGTGACTTCGGAAAGGCTCGCACCGCCGTCAGCCAATTGCCGGGCCCGCTGGATCATCTCACCTTTTTCGTCATCTGTTACTTGGCTGAAGCGTTCGCCTCGGCGAATCCGCTCACGGTTGCCAGCGGAAAAGCGTTCGACAGTGCTGTGTAAAAAACCGACTCGGCGACGATTGCCAAACAGAAACTTGCGTCCGATCAGGCCGACTTCTCGCCACCGACCGATTGTCTTGGTTGAAACGTTGAACATCTTGCTAAGATCTTCGACCGAATGCACAGGTTCACCGACTTCGGTCACCGACACGTCGGCAGACTCGCTAATGTCTTCGACCAATTGCCGCAGGTCGGACGCAACGTCCGCCGATGCGATCGTGTGGCGCGACGCTTGCTGCGGGCGATAATTGGTGATTCGATAGCACAGAAAATCGTACGCATACGATCGATCGGCTTCGATCTCACACAGCAGTTGCTCGGCCCGCGTGGCCTGTTCAACCTTTTGAGCTTTTGGGGCAAAGCGAACCAATTGGTCTCGCAGTTCTTTCAGCTTTGAATCTCGATAATGTTCGTGCATCTTCCTCAACTCCCAGTTCTTGACACGCGTACAAGCCGTTTGATTTCCATGCGATCCCGGCGGATCACTCGGCCCGGTGTGTCATATGGCCCGGGGACCCATCCCATCTTGGGATGATTATCCTTTGCAAGACTGATAAACCGCTATGTCTAGGTGGAATGGAACTGTCAACTGTGATTGTCAGGTAGGTTGGACGGATCCGATTGAACGCTCCCTGCTGCGTGAAGGACACTTCGTTACGAGGCATCCACCTGTTTAGTTTACAGATGACCGCCATTGCACAGCCAAAAATCGCTCTTGAAATCGTACTGTGGAGTGTTACGCATCGCATCGCGTATGAGTTCCTGGTTAGACAACCAAAACGAGTCAAAAGTTCAATGCTGTTTTCGCACTTTCGAATGCGATAACCGAAAACCATCGGTCACAGCAAACCTGCCGTTGGTTATCGCCGTGAATGATTCGACCGCAAGCGTCTCAACTTCACTGCGTTAACCAACTGGCGATGAGGTAGTAGGAAATTTGGGACCAAACTCAACGAAAATATTGCGATCTGGCTGCTACGCATGCGGTAAGTCGTTGTCCAGTCAGAATTACGGACGGAAAAGTATTTAGATGGCCATGAAACTTTTGCGTTGCGTGATTCAGTGGAGCCGTAAAAATTGCAACTTTTTGTAGTCCTGGGCGCTTTCTGTCCAATTCGGGTAGCCTGGGTCGTCTCAAATCGCGACGCAATTGTGCAATTTGGCAGCGCGTCACGATTTTATCGCGAATAACACTGCCAAGTTTGCAGTCACAAACTAGTCAAGCGTCGCTGGGGCAGCCCAAATCGAATCAGCCAGGGGGGCTTTGGGGGTGGTTGTCGCCTCAGGAGTTTGGCGAAAAGAGGTTGGGAATCGGAGCCTTGAGAAAGCCGGATTGGAAGGCAGCGTAATCCAGTACAGACGGGGGTTGGAAAATGCCGAAGTTAACAAAGATTTTGTCCGCAAGGCTGCTACCGTCCCCGAATCGAAGAGTTTTTGACGCCATGTCCGAACTGTTTATGAACCGCCGAAACTGGATGCGTACCTTTGCCGCTGCGACAGCTGTATCGGCGGTGGCGTGGGAAGGCCAAAGCAAGGCGCAAGCGGCTGATGCGGCGGAGCAAGCAGGTGTGTTGTTAGTCGCCGATCCGACGAAGAACTTATTTCGCGTTCGAGTTGAATTGGACATCGAAGGAAACGTCAATGTGCCGACGAATCCATTGATATCAAAAGAGAAAGCGACACAGGTGCCCGTGAAGAGCAGTTCGGTTCTCGATTGGGAAGAGCGGCTGTTGGGTTACGACATCGACCACACGGTTCGCTCAGCCGAGCGGTTTTACTACGAGGCGCACAGCACGGGCAGAGTCGGCAAGAAAGAGCAGAAGGTGCGGCTGAGGGAGCAGTCTCAGGCGGTGCGTGTTCAGCGTGACGGAGGCCAATGGGTTGTCTATTCGCCGGACGTCTATTTAGAAGGGCAAGAGATCGATTTGTTGAAGGTGCCCGCCAGCAGCATGGCGGTTGATGGCTTGTTGCCGAAGGTGGCGGTAAAAATTGGCGACGAATTTAGGCCGGACAAAGAGGTTTTGGCCAAGTTGTTGTCGCTTGCCGCAGTACAAGAGAGCACGGTGGTGGGCGAAGTTGTAACATTGGATGAAAAGTCATCCAAGATTCATCTCAAGGGTCGCGTCGACGGTTCGGTCGCTGGTGTTCCGACCACCATCGACTTGGTTTCGAAATTGGTTTTCGATCGAGAGCAGGCGACGTGTACGTGGGTCGCTTTGGCGATTCACGAAGTGCGTGAGATCGGCAAATCAGAGCCCGGCTTTGACATTGCCGGGACGATTCGCATGATCCGCAAACCGCTCGACGCTCCGGCGCGGTTGTCGAGCAAGCCTGCGACAGATCTTCCGGCCCAGCCGCCTGCGGATCGCTTGTTGACCGAGTTAGCCAGCAGCGCGGTCGGATATTCGGTATTGATGGACCGTCACTGGAAAATCATGTCTGACGCGGCGGGTGCGAGTATGATGCGGATGGTTGAAGACGACCGTGGCATTGCGCAAGCGAACTTTCATTCGCTGGGCAAGATGGCTGCGGGAACGCAATTGACGTTGGAAGCGTTCGTTGGCGAGAGCAAAAAATCGATGGGCGATCGTTTCGTCGAAGTTCTGCAGTCCAAAGAAGAAGTGAACTCAGCAGGGCTGCGGGTGATGCGGGCAGCGATCCAAGGGGCCGTACAAGGCGTACCGGTTCAGTGGGTCATGATTCAATTTTCGAACGACTTGGGCCGTCGGTTGATGGTTACGTTTACCGTTGGCAATGAACATTTAGACGCGTTTGCGGGGTCGGACGAACAATTGATCGGTTCGCTTCGGTTTTTGCCGATTGAAGATGCGACAGTCGATGTCGCTGCGGGTTCCGCAGAACGGTCGACGCGAAAGTAGATTTTTTTATTCCCCATCCTTGGTCGCTTCACGGGCCATTCGAGCGATGCCTTGACGGTGAAACCGATGAATTTGTTGAACTGCAATCGTGCCGTGCGAGCGGGCCGAGCGAACGTTATCCGTACGGGCATGCCGGAGCCGTTTGCCGCTGGGCGACGTCAATCGATCGGCCATTGCTGTCTAGCCGTGATGACCGCCGCTGGCTTGTTCTTTGCTTTTCACCCGGCCGCGATGGCACAAGAACCCGATGCGGCGGAAGCCGCTTCGGCATCAGATCTTGAGCCGGTGCGAACGGAGATGACGCAATTCGCTCCGGGAATCGTCAACGTCATTGCCCCGGCACCGCACCCCCAAGAAACATTCACTGGGCCGATGACGCTGCAGTCGTTGATCGATGCGCACCCGGAAATCCAGTGGAGCGCCCCGAACTTTCCCGATGGCCGCCCGAATTACGATCCACGCACGCGAACACTGGTCGAAATGGCGCGGCAGGTGACGCTGCGGCGCGAAGTCTATTGCCTGGAGTTTTCGTTCAAGCCGTTGCGAATGATTTACATGGACGTGCCCCAGCCCAACGGCAGGATGGCTCGGAAGTTGATTTGGTATATGGTTTACCGCGTCCGTTACCGCGGTGGAGATTTGCGACCGGCAGCCGATATGGTGGGCCAGTCGCCGATTTACAAGCGAGTGGAGGCGGTCAGCTACGATTCGCGTCGGGCGTTCCCGATGCTGGTGCTGGAAGATTTTGTCGCCGACAAGAAATATCTTGATCGGGTACTGCCGACCGCCAAGCAGCGAATCGCGGTCAGGGAGCAGATTACCGCTCCACTGTACGACAGTCTGGAAATCACCTCGGTGAACATACCGCTTTCGTCCGACGCCGATGCGCCAGGCGTTTGGGGGGTGGCAACTTGGGAGGACATCGACCCGAGTACCGATTTCTTTTCGGTTTACGTCTACGGTTTGACCAACGCTTTCCAGCAGGAGGGCGAAGGGGGTGACGCGCCCTACAGGAAGAAGGCTTTGCGACTGAACTTCTTTCGTCCTGGCGATGCGATCAACCAACTCGATGACCAAATCCGTTTCGGAGTCCCTGCATTCCAAGATCCGGCTGAACAGAATTATGTCCTTCAGCAGTTCGGTCTGGAGACGCGTCTTGATTACGACTGGGTCTTCCGCTAACCTAATGCGGCAAAACGTATTTTTAACCAGCATCCCGCAACAACCCTTCGATAGAATCATGGCACATAAGAAAGGCCAAGGCAGCAGCCGCAACGGTCGCGACAGCAATGCACAACGCCGCGGCGTCAAGAAGTATGGTGGTGAAGTCGTCACCGCTGGCAGCATTATCGTTCGTCAGGTTGGCACCAAGTTTCACCCCGGCCGTAATGTCGGTTGTGGCAACGACTATACGCTGTACGCACTGGTCGACGGAAATGTCCGTTTCGATCGCGAAGGCCGCCGCGTCAACGTTGACGCCGCTGTTTGATTCTTGTCGTCCCATTTCTGATAGGGTTTAATGCCAGCGGAAGTTGTCCGTTGCTTGGATCTCACTTATCGGCCGGCCCAGTGGGTCGGCCGTTTTCATTCAGACCTTTGCTCCCTTTTCCTCAGAGCCTTCGACACAGGTCGGCGGCCGAAATCGCTTTTTGAGTAGCCGATTGCCATGTTTGTTGACCGTGTCGAAATCGAACTCAGGGCCGGGCGTGGTGGAAACGGGTGCGTCAGTTTCCGTCGTGAAAGGTATGTCCCGCGAGGTGGCCCCAATGGTGGCGACGGCGGCGATGGTGCGAGCATCATTCTTGAAGCTCGCCAGGGCGTGAACAGTTTGGCACAATTCGCCAATCGCAAGTTTTGGCGTGCCCCCAGTGGTGCACCTGGTCAAGGTGCCGGTTGTCACGGCCGAGCGGCCCGCGATTTGACTCTTTATGTTCCGATCGGTACCGCCTTAATCGACGCCGAGCATGGGTTCGTGATCAAAGATTTGGTCACCGAAGGAGAACGTGTGGTCGTGGTGCGAGGCGGCAAGAAAGGTCGCGGCAACGTTTATTTCAAATCGGCACAGAACCAAGCACCCCGCGAAAGCACTCGCGGAGGCGAAGGTGAAAACCGTTTGGTGATCTTGGAATTGAAATCGATCGCCGATGTCGGACTGTTGGGAATGCCCAACGCGGGGAAAAGTACTCTGCTGAGTGTGATCAGCTCTGCGCGACCGGAAATTGCTGACTATCCGTTCACGACCAAGCACCCGAACATCGGAATCGTGCGGCCGACCGTTGATACGTCTTTCGCAGTCGCTGACATTCCCGGCTTGATCGAAGGCGCCAGTGAGGGTGTGGGGCTTGGCCACGAATTTTTACGACACGTCGAACGGGCCGGATTGTTGATTCACTTGGTCGAGCCGATGCCCAGCGAAGGTTCGGATCCGGTTGCCAACTACCATACGATTCGCAGCGAATTGGCCAGCTATAGTCCAGAACTTGCCAAGCGAGACGAGATCGTCGTGGTTAGCAAAGGCGAGCTAACGGGAGCCGGCGAAATCCGCGATGCGGTTGCCCAATCAATTGGCAAAGACGTTCGATTGATCAGCGCCGTCACTGGCGAAGGATTGCCCGGATTGATTCGCGACATTGTTCAGCACTTGGCCGATGCTCGCAAACGTGAAAGCGAAGCAGATCCGTCGCAGGAACCTGTGGCGGTAGGGTTGCGTGCCGGCGAAGTTGCCGCCAGCAAGCAAGCGGTCAAGCCACGCCGCCTGCCACCGCACTTATCAGGGCCAACAGCCGGACTTTCGGATCAAAATCAGCCGCGAGACTACAATGAGGCACCCTCGTGACCCGATCGGCCACGTTTGGGCGTCCCGTGGTCGCAGTCGATATCGGCAACTCGGCCGCAAAATGGTCTGTTCGCCAGCCTGATAGCAGGGCAACGTCGATACAGCGTGTTTCGATCAAGTCCCATGGCTGGCCCGGCGAAATCATTCGCGACGTCCTGTCTGGCCATTGCCCAACGATGCCTGCTGACGTCCTGTGGCGAATCGCGACGGTCAGTTCTCCAGCGCGTTTGCAGTTGATCGACTCGCTCCAACGACGATTTTCGCCTGAGAGCATCCGGACCATCGCTTGGCGAAATGTCCCGATCAAGCCGTTGGTCCGATACCCCGATCGACTCGGGATCGATCGGCTGTTGGCCGGTTGGAAGGCAACGCGGATTTACCCTGGCCAATCAGTCGTGGTTGTCGATGCTGGCTCCGCCATTACGGTCGATTCGGTCGGCCCGGCCAGTGAGTTTCACGGCGGAGTGATTCTGCCAGGATTATCGCTGCAATTTGAATCGCTCGGTCGAGGCACGGATGCGCTGCCACTGCTGGACTCGCGCGAAGCGGCTGAACAGTCGATCGAATTGGCGGTGCCGGCGATCGATACTGTGTCAGCAATTCGCAGTGGAATCTTGTGGGGAACCGCTGGCGCGATCGACCGATTGATCCAAATGACTCAAGCCAACGGCGCCGAAAACACGGACCACACTGGCGCGGCGAAAGTGATTTTGACCGGTGGTGATAGTGCAAGGTTGTCGTCGCTGCTCAAATCGCCCCACACGGTCAGCCCCTGTTTGGTCCTTGACGCATTGCTGGACGATGCGATTTTGGATGAACCGATTTTGGATGAACCGATTTTGAACGATTCCCAGGATCCTTGTGCACGATCATCCGACTGACCTATTGACGGTAAATTGCTTCTATTTCTATAGTTCGGGATTGAATCAATCGATCGCGGGCTTCGTTTGGTTGGGTGTCTGTATTAACCCATCGATAGGCTCGTCGATGCCCGAGCCCGGATTCCACTGTGAGCCAGGCTCGAAAAAGTTGTGGCCAAACGGGCGATCGTTATCGCACCTCCCTTTGCCAAGTTAGACGGATCGTCTCACCATGAACTCAGAACGCCGGCACGAACTCCAGCAAAACGCGCTCGCCGACATGCTTGGCGGACAAATCAAGAAAATCGAACCTTACAGCAAATTAATCGCCGTTGGTGTGGCGATCGCGGTTTTTGCCGGTTTGGCCTTCGGCTTTTATCGCAGCGCCGTGACCGGCACACGCAGCGATGCGACTTTGGAATTGTTGCAAAATTCCGGCAGCAGTGACCCGGAAGCCTTAGCAGCCGTTGGTGATCGATATGCCGACACGGGTGCAGGTGCTTTGGCAAAATTGCTTCAAGCCGACGTGTTGTTGGCCACGGGTGTGTCGGGACTTTTCAACGATCGCGAAGCCGCCCAAGGGCAACTTGACGAAGCACTCAAGCAATACAGGCTGGTTGCCGAAACCAGCAAAGACAATCTGCTGCGTTCTCGAGCCAATTTCGGCGTTGCGAGAACGTTTGAATCCAAGGGTGAGATCGAAAAGGCTGTATCAGCTTACAACCGCGTCATCGAAATCGGCGAATCCGATGCGATCGCGACTGCTGCCCGCAATCGCATCGACCATTTGAAGAGCCCGTTGACCACCGATTTCTTTGCGTGGTTCGACAAGCAAGATTTTACTCCACCGGATCCGACTGCTCCGCCAACGCTCCCCAGTGGCGTATCGTTGCCCGATTTGCCTAACTTGGATCTTCCCGATGTTTCGCCACTTGCGGTTCCATCGGAACTCAAGGGCGCCGCAGCTGAGGGAGATGCCCCGGGTGAGATGTCGTTGCCTGCTAAAGATGCACCGGCAACCGACTCGCCGGCTCCTGATGCACCGGCAGCTCCCGCCGCACCGCCGGCAGATGGCGACCAGCCCGAGCCCGCCGCAGCGTCCCAAGAAACACCCAAGCTCAATCCGCCTGCCGAACCGGCTGTTGAGCCAGCGCCAGCGGCCGATTCGCCCTCTGTTGGATCGGATTCGTCCGAGTGAACGCGTTGGTTGAACCAGGCGATGACGAACTTGATCCAGAGCTTCTGGACGACCAGCCCGTACTTTTTCCTCCGTCCGATGTGCACCGCTGCGTCACCGTACCAGACACATCGGCGGGCCAGCGGATCGACGTATTTCTGACGGCGTTGTTCGACGGATACAGTCGCCAGCAGCTAAAGGATGCCGTTCAGGCTGGTGCTGCTGAAGTTGATGGCCGCGTTGTGCGTCCCAGTCACAAGCTCCGTTGCGGGCAATCGATTCGATTTCGGATGCCGGCGATGGCCAGCGACGATACCGTTGGCGAGAATATCGAACTCGACATTCTGTACGAAGACGACGGGATGGTGGTAGTGAATAAGCCTGCAGGGATGGTTGTTCACCCAGCCAAAGGGAACTGGACAGGCACTTTGACAAGTGCTCTGGCTTATCGCTTTCAATCCTTATCTGACATCGGCGGGCCGACGCGTCCGGGCATCGTTCATCGGCTCGATCGCGAGACCAGCGGCGTGATTGTGGTCGCCAAGACGAATGCCTTTCACCTGCACTTGGCGGAACAATGGCACGATCGCGAAGTCAAAAAAGAGTACTTAGCGATTACCGCTGGTGTATTGGACCGCGATCGCGATTTGATCGATGCGCCGATCGGCAAGCATCCTTTCCAGCGAGAAAAGATGGCGATTCGCGATCGCCATGAAACGAGCCGCCCAGCCAAAACCTTTTATGAGGTTTTGGCGCGTTACAACCGATTCTCGTTGGTCAAGGCGATGCCCGAAACGGGGCGCACGCACCAGATTCGTGTTCATATGGAACACATCGGCTGTCCGGTGCTGTGTGACCGATTGTACGGTGGTCATAGCGAAATCACCCGTTCGCAATTGATGGGCGGGCGATCGCAACCGGGCGAGCAACCTGTGCTTGTGCGGCACGCCTTGCACGCATCGAGACTGCAATTGCGGCATCCAAAAACTGGCCAGATGATGGAGTTTTCTGCGCCGCTGGCGCCCGACCTCGATCGCGTTGTATCGATTTTGCGGGGCGAAGACGTCCAGTGACTTGAGGTTAAGCCAGCGACCTGTTTCTTGGCAAACGGCCTAGAAGGTTGCGGATACGGAAGCCGGGATCGGAAATCCGTAATAGTATCCTTGAGCCAAATTGAACCCCAGGGCACGACAGGTTTCCGCTTCGGCGGCGGTTTCGATTCCTTCGGCGAGTGAAAGAATGCCAAGATCATTCACCATCGTGACCAACGTTTGAACCATTCGCATGCGATTTGGGTCGGCGTTATTGATATCACGAATCAGTCCGATATCAAACTTCACGTACTTCGGTCGAGCGCCGACAATCTCAGCCAAACGAGCTTGACCAGCGCCGAAGTCGTCGTACGCCATTTCGATGTTCAAATCATTCAGACGTTTGGTCAAGTCGTTTAATGAATTGACGCAAGTGATAGCGGCTTCGTGAATCTCAAGCACGATTGGCGTACTGCCGGCCATTTCCCGCAGCGAAACCAGTGACGGAACCAGCCCGGGGACTTGCATTTCTTTGGGATGCGTATTGACGAACAACACCGGTTGGTCGCACATTCCACGCCCGATCCGAACGCCTTCCCAGCGTAACAGTTGGCTCAATTCGACTTCTAAGTTCAACTGTGCCGCAGCGTTGAACATCGAACCGACGGATTCCAATCCGAACACCTTTCCGCGGCCAAGCACTTCGTGACCAAAGATCGCTGCGTTTGATAATTGGACGATGGGTTGAAAGTGCGGAACGACCAAACGTTCGGCCATCAGCCGATCAAACTGGACCAATGCAAGCGCTTGGTCACAAATGTCTTCTTGTAGCGTGCCAGTTACATGATGGCTGAGCGATTGGCAACGGATGCGGAAAGGAGCTTCAGCAAAGTGGACTAAATCCTCTTCGCCGATCGGTGTAGGGCTGCTGATTCGCTTGCCATTGACGTAGGTGCCATTGGTGCTGCCAGCATCTTCGACAATCAACTGCTGGTTATCGACCTTGATCGATGCGTGATTACCGCTAACAGTTTTGAACTGCAGTCGCAGCGAAATGCCAGCACCGCGACCGACGATGAAAGGATTGTCATCGATGGGAATGTGTTGGATTGAGCCCCCGCTTGTCACAGGACCGCACAGAAACCACAGGCTTTGCTGTCGTCCTGCGGTACGAGACATTTCCGGATTCATGAGCGACATTTTCGACCAAATTATCGAAGTTGGGTATCGTGAAATGAGTTTTCGGAGGCGTTCTTAATGGTTTTCCCCCCAAAACAGTAGGTCAGCAACCGAGGCGTGTGAAACGATTTGTCGATAATCGCAAAAAAAGTTTGGTTTGTTTTGTTCGGTCCAGTCTGGGCAGAAATCGCAACCTAAATTTCGAAAGTGCCGAAAGGCCGGTTCAAGGCCGCCCCGAGGACTCGACCACCAATCGACTGAATCTTTGCGACAAGCAGAATCACAATGTCACAAACCACATCTATGCCGACCCGATTGCTCGAAACCGGTTTTTACGGCGGCCTGTTGACCGACGACACCTATTGGCCGGTCGCCCCTAAAGACCTAGCGGAAACTGGGCTCAGCGAACCGTTTATCGAAGGCCTGCTGCTAAAGTCGCTGTTTGTCGGTGGAACCGCCAGCGGCCGCAGTATTTCCGATAAGGTCGGTTTGCCGTTTCGCGTCATCGAGCGAATCCTCGACAACTTGCGCACCCGTAAGTTTACGGTGCACGTCAGGCCAGCACCTTTCAACGATTATTATTATGCATTGACTGAAGCCGGTTTGGTCCGTGCCAATCAAGCCAGTCAGCAATGTTCTTATGTCGGACCGGCTCCCGTACCACTGGCTGATTACCTGTTGAGTGTCGAAGCACAGGCCGCAGGTCTTTATCCGGTGCAACGTGAACAGTTGCGAGACGCGTTAGACAAAGTCTCCCATGATGACGAGTTGTTGGACCAGCTGGGGCCTGCCGTCAACAGCAATACAGGCCTGTTTCTGTTCGGACCTCCCGGCAACGGCAAAACGACCATCGCAAAGGCTTTGACCGCGTGTTTGGGCCAGGAGGTCTGGATTCCTCATGCGATCATCGACGACGGCAACCTGATCAAACTTCAAGACGACGCTTTTCACATCCAAACGCCGATTCCCGAAGCCGAGGGCGGCTTGATGAACGCCCAAGATTGGGATCGTCGCTGGGTACGCGTTCGCCGACCCACCGTTGTTGTCGGTGGTGAATTGACGATGGAAAATTTGGAGGTGCGTCACGATGCCCGATCCAACATTTGCGAAGCTCCGCTGCAGATGAAAAGCAATTGTGGATGTTTGTTGATTGACGACTTTGGCCGACAAAGAATCGCGCCAGAAGAATTGCTGAATCGATGGATCGTACCGCTAGAAAACCATTGCGACTATTTGACGTTGCCAACGGGCAAAAAAATCACGATCCCATTTCGCCAACTGATCATCTTTTCAACGAATTTGAATCCGGATTCGTTGGTCGATGAAGCGTTCCTGCGACGAGTACCGTATAAGATTTTCGTCGACGATCCGTCGCCGGATGAATATCGTCGCTTGATGAAAACGGTATGCGAGCAGTTGGGTTTTGTTTACATCCCTGAAGCCGCTGAGCATTTGCTCGCGTTTTATGAACGGACGTCGCGTGCTAGTCGCCGTTGTCATCCGCGAGACTTATTGCAACAAGTGAAAAACTTCTGCACCTATCGCCAAGTTCCGCTTGTACTCAGGCCAGAGTACTTAGACCAAGCTTGCCGCAGTTATTTCAGTCAACTTTAATGATCGCAGCCGATGGAATCGGCTGTGGAGTTATCGCTTGCGCGTTTTTTGTGAGCCATAATACAACGTTAGTGTTTATACATTCATAAACTGGGTTTTCATCCGATCGTTTTGAGATTCAATGTCGACGTCATCTGCGGGACCACAAGCGACAATCCAAGAAGGTTATGAACCGATTCCGGGTTACCGGGTCGAGTCATTGCTGGGGCGTGGCGGTTTTGGTGAGGTCTGGAAATGCGAGGCACCGGGCGGTTTAAAAAAGGCGATCAAGTTCGTCTACGGCGCCATGGATCAAGACCGCGCCACTCGCGAGTTGAAGTCACTCAATCGGATCAAAGGTGTTCAGCATCCGTTTCTTTTGACACTCGAGCGATTCGAGTTTGTCGAGGGGCGTTTGGTGATCGTAACGGAGTTGGCCGATGGATCCATGGAAGATGAGTTCACGCAGCGTCGCGCACGCGGTTCTTGTGGGATCCCGCGTGAACAACTGCTTTCAAGCCTCAGCGATGCCGCGGACGCTTTGGACTATCTGCACCAACGCCACGGGCTTTTGCATCTTGATGTCAAACCCGGAAACCTTTTGGTCTTAGGCGGACACGTTAAGGTCGCTGACTTCGGGTTATTGAAAGATTTGAAAGAACTTGAATGTTCAATCGTCGGTGGTTTGACTCCGGTATACGCTCCGCCGGAACTGTTTGATGGTCGTCCGTCATTGCACAGCGACCAATACAGTTTGGCAGTGATGTACCAAGAAATGCTGACCGGCGTACGTCCTTTCAGTGGCCGAACGATTGCCCAACTGGCAACTCAGCACGTACACGCCGCACCGAATCTTACACCCTTGATGCCCTCTGACCGGCCGATCATTGCGCGTGCGCTTGAGAAAAATCCGGATCGTCGATTCCGCAGTTGTTGCGAGTTCATCACGGCACTAAGTCAGTCGGGCGAGCGTTCGCAAAGGGTTTCGTCAGATCGAGTCGGTGGCCCCATTGGTGGTTATGATCATCGCGGCAGCGATACGGCAGTCGGGCAATTCCCTGGCTTGATTGGCGGCCCCGGGGCGAAGGTTGCCGATCTGCCATCCCTTGAAGTTGACTCCAAGCTCGTTAACCACAAACGCGATATCAACATCGGGTTGAAGCACGCTATGGTGATCGCTTTGGGTGGCACGGGGCTAGACTGTTTAGACAAGTTGCATCGATTGATGGCGCAGCCGATGGAATCGATGCCGCTGGTCGTTCACGGTTTGGTCATCGATACTGACGCGGATATGCTTCATCGGATTAGTGAAATGCCGTTGGGGGAAAGTTCGTCAACCATTCATTCGTTGTATGTCCCGCTTCGCAAACCTCAAGAGTATCGTGAGATTCAAGGCGAGCGTTTGAGGTCGATCAGCCGACGTTGGGTTTTCAATGTCCCACGAAGCGGAAATACCGAAGGGATGCGTCCTTTGGGACGCTTAGCCTTGGTCGATAACGGGCAAAAGGTGTCGCAAGTGATCGGTAATTTTGTATCGCGATACTGCCAGGCCAATGGTGAAAATCCGCCTGCGGTTTACGTGGTCGGATCGCTTGACGGTGGCACATCCAGTGGCATGATCTTTGATGTTGTGCATTTGTTGCGTCATTGGTTGGATCAGAAGGGATTAGAACATGCTAAAGTTTTCCCGCTATTAGCCACACGCGCACTTGCACCGACAAACAGTCAGAGTTTGGCCGGTCACAATGCTGCGTGCGCGCTCGGTGAAATGCGACATTTGATTAGGATCGCCAACGGGTATCCGGGCGATAGTGCGGTCAATTGGCCAAGTGTTCCTGCGGCGCGATCGCCTTTAAATGACGCTTATTTGATCGCTTCGGGGCGGGATGACCTGAGTGTTCCGTCGCCGCCTGACACGATCGCCGAATACATTTGGTTGGATAGCGTTTTCGCGGGCGAATTATTAGAAGCCGCGCGAGAGTCCGACGGCGAACAAAGGCTAGAGGACCTCGCTTCGGCATCATTGCGATCGACCGGAATTGTGCGATTGGCGTTCCAAGGAACGATTGAAGAAACATTGCATGCGCCGCTGGTCGCTTTGCGTTTGGCATCACAGTGGTGTGGTGACGAATATCTTTCGGATCAAGCCATCGATTCGTACTTCATGCAGTTGGTGCCGGACGATCGATTCGAGTGTGAGTCGGTGATGCGATCTTGTTTGGGGAATTGGTCCGACGATCTCGATGAACGCTTGATGGCGATGAGGTCGTGGTTCGGGACGCTTTCGTCGGAAGTGCTGGCAGACCCCAAGTCGTTCAATGGCGCGCTGACAAAGCTGGCTGATAAAACGCTCGGTCGTGTGGCCGACCGCGATCGAATATCAATGTGGAATGCTGTCCGTCATGAGATACTGAACGAACTTGCTCATCGCCGCATTTCGCTGCAATCAGCGGTTGTGGTTGTCGATCGGCTTTGCAATCTAGTCCGTGAGGCTCAGGCGAGCGTTGAATCCTATAGCAAAATCGAGACCGTTTTTCCTTCTGCCGGGCAATCGCCTACGGCAGATGAAATGATCGCGCTGTCGGAACGATGGTTATGGCGATCGGCATGCCAGATCGCTGGCCATACGTATGCCGAACTGATGGTTGCGATTACGGCGACCAAAGCGCGTTTGGAGCAGCGGCAAACTGCGATTCGTCGATGTGTCGATGGCCTAACGACCTCGCTCAATGCCCAAAATGCGCCACGGTGGGAGGCGATGAGCGAGAGCTGGCAACTGCGAGCCGAAGCGGCATTGCGACGCCTCAACGGCCGGACTGCTCCGTCGATGCTGCTGGCGCCGCTCCTGCAACGAGAAGACGAAGCCGCCCATGGCGTCTTGTCGCAATTGTTGGAAGATGCCACGTCCATTGTAAAGCTTATGAAGCTGGCGGAAGAAGATGCGATCGCCAGCGGCGCCGGAGCGTGCGTGACAGCCAGCGAAGCAGGAATTCCTCAGTGGCGCGAGGCCTCCGGCAACGAAGCAACGACCGTTGCATCGGTAACCAACAGCGATGCGTCTACCCATGACACCCTTGCCGAAAACCAGCCGATGAAAGACAGCAGCTCCGCCGGCGACCTGCCGGGCAACAAAGGCAATGGCATCGATTATCGTCAGGTGGCTTTAGAGGCAGTCAAGGCCGTCCGCCCCCAATTGCTCGATTGCGGCGGCAGCCAACGGATGCTGCTGTTGATCGGCAACGAGGCTGAATGCAAGCGTTGGGAGCCAGTCGTTCGCGAGGCGCATACCGGCTCGCTGACCACCATCTTGGTCGCTGGCATAGCACCGACGTTGGTATGTGAAGCTCAAAAGATCAAACTCAGTGACGTGCGTTCGCGAGTCATCTCGACACTCGGCGGTCGCGAAGATGTTCTCGGTCGCTTGCACTCACGCTGTGACGTCGTTTGGTCATAGCCTGATCCTTAAGTTTTATTCGTTTTATTGGCCAGACAAAAGAAAAAAAGGCACTGCCATTCAAGCCACTGCAGTTGGACGAGCGTCTGGTTTGTCGTATCCGCAGCCTGTTCACAGCGATCGACGAATCGATACGGATCGCCGTAATCGGTGTGGGCGAGTTGTTCCAGAGCGGCGTGGCGGCCGACACGGCGAAACCAATACTTGGCGTTGCCGAAATCACCTTCGCGCCGATGCATGATCCCATGCCAGAAACTTCCTTCGGGGCTATGGTCGGACTGGCTGATTTCATGCGACGCATCCAAGTCGCCTGCCAACAACCAAAGTCCCGCCACGCAGGTCGATGGCAACCAACTGTGCGACGCGGGGCGTGTTTGTTTCAGCCATTGGACCAGTTCCGGACAAATCGGCCCGGCCCCCAGTGATGGCAGGGGAGACGATCGGACAATGTCGTAGAACGAAGTGTCTAACAAACCGATTTCGGATGGTCCGGCGGTTTCAGGGACGTCAAATCGGGAATCCATTGCAGGCATAACGGCGGGTTTCTCGCAAAAAACGGCGATTACAACGATTTACGGCAGTGGCAACGGTCGCCGGCGCGTGCGCTGGAAAAAACAAAGCCGCGTGACAACGTCGGAAACCCCGACGTCAGACTACCGACTGACGACGA
>DNWZ01000752.1 GCA_003506095.1 Planctomycetaceae bacterium
ACTTTGAATTAAAAGCTTTTCCGCAACGCATCGAGCATTGGTTGCGAGGTGCGACAGTCGAGCCGACGGTTGCATTTAAAGAGTTAACGAACTTGCCCGTTGGAGACGTCAATCGTCTGATCGACAACACGGAGAATTTTCTCGACAAACAAGTCCGCAGTGTGCGCGCCTCGACGATGGTTTTCATCGACAAGGTCGACCAGGCGGTGCGGCATTTATCGCGTGGTTCGTGGATCCACATTCAAGCCGGCTTGATCGAAGCGGCATGGGATCTAATGAGCGCCAACAGTCATATCAAGGTGTTCGCTTCAATCCGTCAGGAAGCGTTTTCGAACTTCCAATCCGACATCAAGGCTAACCTGCTGGGGGCGACAACGATGCTTCGTTACTCCGAGGATGAACTGAGAACACTGATGGACCATTTGACAGCCTGCTACGAAGGAGTGGATGGGTTTCAGACGTTCGTGGGTGTGAACGTGATCAAGCATCCCAGACGTCCATTCCCCGAGGACAGTTTCGAATTCTTAAAACGCTTTACGTTTGGGCGTCCGCGCGATTTCGTCGCGATCGCTGCGGAATTGTCAACATCTCGAGACTCACTCGACGAGCAACGTTACTGTGAAGTGATTCGCCAGACCAGCTCGCTGGCATTAGTCCCCAGTTTGTTTGATGAAAACAAAGTGTTTCTAGACTGCCTGTTCGACCGAGACAATCAGGCTCATTTTCTGGGATTGCTGCGCACCAATATCATGACTCGGGAGCAAGCCATCTCCATCAGTCGCCAATTCAACGGCATGCCAACATTGCAATCTTGCGATTTTGACGAAGAATCCAGTGAGATCTTTCATCCGTTCCGCGACCTGTTTTTAACCGGTTTATTGGGAGTGGTAAAACGCAACGATCAAGATGTTCAATACCAAAGATTCCGCCAACCAGACGATGCGCTCAGTACGTCCACAAGTGACTTGCCGAAGTCCAGCCACTACTTCATCCATCCAGCTTTAAGTGAATACATTCAACAGTCGAGACTGTCGAATCACTACCGAATCATCCAGCAGATTTTGGTTGGCGAGCATGCCCCGTGGCAGCCGTTCGATCCGATTATCTTGCAGATCGAACTGGCACTTGAAGGAGTTGCGGATTTGGAAAAGCGAGTCTTGGTACAGGAAATGTTGGCCGAAGCGAAGGTAGCCAAATTGAGTACGAATCCGCGATCAATTCGCGCAGAAATGAATTCGTCGAAAAAGTGGCTGGAATTGGTTCACGGATCGACCCGTGGTGGATATGAAGATGTGGTTCTGTGGTTTGATGAATTGATGGATTGATGGATTGATGGATTGACGAATCATGACGATCGTTATAGGCAGAGCACGACGGGTTGCCAGAAGTTTTCAAGCAGGGCCTAGGAACTGCATGACAACATCGAACAACCGGCACGATGCCTCGCCCACTCGGGCCGCTTGGCGGCAAATCGCTCGCGACCAACAACTTCATCATACGGATTTCGCAGCACATCTAATAACTCGTTGATCATCGATGAATCGCCTTGATCCGCCTGGTCAATCGCCAATTGTGCCAAGTAGTTTCGAAGCACGTAAATCGGATTGATGGAATTCATGCGCGATCGCCTGACGTGATCTGGTACTTGCGTTTGACGCACGCGTTCAGAATAAGCATTTAACCAATCGATCAATTTTGAGTGAACTGGTCCGACGACGCGGTCGGCCGCATAAAACGATTCGACCAGTGGATGCGGAATGTCAACAATCGTCGCATCAGTCGAAATTTCGCTAAGGCGGCGAAAGAACAACGTCATATCCGTTTCGACCGTTGCAAAAAAATCAAACAAGTCGATCACCAGATCGTTGTCAGTTGTTTCGTTGTGTTGGTCCAACCCGAGTTTTTGGGCCATCATCTGCTGCCAAGATCGCTCGAACCGATCGGAATAGTTTTGCAATGACTTTTCGAGCGGTTTGCTGTCGCCCACTAGCGGATGAATCGCATTGGCCAATTGCAGCAGATTCCAAAGCGCGACCTGGGGTTGATTGCCATATCGATACCGTCGTCCGCTGGCATCCGTTGTGTTAGGGGTCCAATCTGGGTCGTAATCCTCTAGCCATCCGTACGGACCATAATCGATCGTCAGTCCCAAAATCGACATATTATCGGTATTCATCACTCCATGAACAAACCCAACTCGCATCCAGTGGACAATCATTTCGGCGGTCAATAGACAGACTTCATCAAACCATTGCGAAAAAACTTCGGGTGCATAGGCCGCATCGCCATCGGGTGCCAAATGCGCGAAATCTGTCGCGATCGTATGCTCGGCCAACTTTCGCAGATTATCAAAATCGCCTCGCGATGCAAAGATTTCAAAATTGCCAAATCTTATAAATGAAGGGGCTACACGACAGACAACGGCGCCCGATTCATGCCGCGGATTACCGTCGTAAAACATATCGCGCAGGACTTCTTCCCCTGTTAAAACAAGGCTGAGCGCACGCGTGGTCGGTACGCCAAGATGAAACATCGCTTCGCTGCACAGAAACTCTCGGACCGACGATCGCAACACGGCCAACCCATCCGCAGTGCGTGAATAGGGCGTTGGGCCCGCACCTTTCAACTGCAACATCCATCGCTGGCCATCACTGTTGACTACTTCGCCAAGATTGATCGCACGTCCGTCGCCCAGTTGCCCCGCCCAATTGCCGAATTGGTGCCCGCCGTAGCACATCGCGAACGGATCCATGTCCGGCAGAACACGATTGCCCCCAAAAACCTCCGCCATCGCCGACTCACCCGTAGCCGTGATGTCCAATTCCAATAATTCACAAACCTCGCGTGAAAATGCGACCAACTTCGGCGCCACCACAGGTGTTGGCAGCACTCGCGAATAACATGCCTGATGGACTTGGCGACGAAAATTGCGCGTTTCAGGATCACCGGGCAAAAGTCGAGTAAAGCGGTTATCAAATCGCAATTCATCGAGCACTCGGAGACGACCATGGGTCGGCAATGCGGTCATCGGATCGTTTCAAAGGTTGGAGTATTTTTCATCATGTTGACTGGGCCAAATCCGCGTCCCAACCCGGGGGCATCACGAATCGCAGCACTGATGAATCGTTTCGCATTTTCGACCGCGGTCAACAGTGATTCGCCCTTTGCAAGCCTAGCAGTGATCGAGGCCGAAAAGACACATCCCGAACCGTGCAACGCTTTCGTTTCGATCCAGCGATCAACCAACCAGTATGGTCGACCATCGGTCCAAAGCAGATCGACCGATTGATCCTCGTGCCGGCCACCTTTGATCACGACGTTGGCCGCGCCAAGATCCGTAATTGTCTTCACAGCCCGCACCATATCCTCGCGCGACCGGATTTCGATCCCTGCCAAACGTTCTGCTTCTTTACGATTGGGCGTGACCACATATGCTTTGGGCAACAGCCGTTCAATCAACACACCAACGGCTTGGTCATCGATCAAGGATTGGCCATGCTTACTGATCATCACCGGATCGACCACTAAAGGAAAGTGAAAATTCGCGGCGCGATCGGCAATCACCGCAATCATTTCCGCACTCCCCAACGCACCTGTCTTCGCACAGATCGGTGGGATGTCAGCCAAGATCGCATCCAGTTGTGCCAGTACAAAGTCGCTTCCCACCATCTCAACTGCAGATACGGATTGCGAGTTTTGCACTGTTAACAAAGTCACGACAGTGGTCGCGTAAACACCATGCTGGTGAAAGGTTTTGATATCGGCTTGCAGGCCTGCACCACCCGACGGATCCGACCCCGCGATGCTCATTGCCACACTCGTCGCACTATTCAATGGATTCCTTCCGTGTCGGCGGATTGTTCCGGGATCGGCACGATCGGCGATTGCAAGTTGGGGATCGTCTTGGGGATCAACTTGTCCAGCATTGGCATTACCATCGATCGGTAAACCGCTTCCGCAAAGGGAGACGCTTTGACCATTTGCATCGTCTCGTAAGCCGTTTTGCCTTCGCTTTCTGGCAGTTCAACTTCGACCGTTCGGCCCTTAGCATCTAATAAGATCGATCGATAAATCCACTTGCCATTTTCATCCATTTCGCGAGACACATCGTGAAATTGAGCCGAATCGAAGTCGAAATCTCCACCGACCGGTTTTGCAGCGGGCATACTCGCCCGGTCTTCTAACGCAGAAGCTGATCGAATCGCTTGGCCAACTTCCGCAATTGAACTTTCCGAAACAACTTGCTCCAACCGCTGAACATTCTTTTGAAGTTCAGTCAACTTTCGCTCTTCGCTGATTGTCGAATTGTTCTCAATCGCGTTGCGAATGCTCGACTCGATCTGTTCCGCTGGCACGTTGTCCGCAGGTGGCGGAGATTTGGCCGACGATTGATTGATGCCGCTGTGTTGCGGGCCAATTGGACCAGAATTCGGCTCGCCACGGACAAACGATTCATCGGCATGATTTTCTGGCTTACGGTCAGGCATCGCGTGACTGTCCGCCGGCAAATGCCGAGGAAAATACCACACTAAAAAAACCGCCACCAACGCGACGTGGAATGCAACCGAAGCAATGATCGCCCAGCGTAGCGGCGTCGATTTTGGCTTGGTTGCATCAACCATAGCAGCCGGATCGATTGTGTTGGAAGGATCCGTCATTTTGCGAGGCTATGAAAATGCGATGAAACAAACTGACGAAATCATTTTTCTACATTAGAGTCCAAGTCACGTCGCAGCGAAGATCCTTTTTCGGATCGGCGCTACGCGCCGTCACCCATCAAAAGCCGTTTTCGTAATTCGGGCTCGAAGCTCGCGTTCCACTGAACATTCGTTAGCGTCGGACCGATCGGTTCACGCAACGTGATTTTCGGTGTAGGAAGTTCACACGGCGCCTTACCAACGCGAATTTTCAATGGTGTGGCAGATCGAGCGACACCGAAAGTATCGCAAAGGACAGCTACGAAATCGATCAATTGCTGCTTGGCCGCCTGCTGTTCCACCAGTGCTGCGGTTTTTCCACCAGCCCAAACTGCGGCCGCCGCAGCCAAGCCTCCTGCTGCGAGCAATTCGGAGATTGAGGCTGAGGCGAGCACCGCTGTGCCGCCTCCATCGATTGGCAACATCAATACGGCGGCAAACGTTGAGAACACGACAACCAACGGAATCGTCGTGATCTTCCCCTTTTCGGTCCAGGAAACCTTTGACCACATTTCACTGCAAGCCCGCTCAAGCTCGTACGGATCCAACGCCGTAAAATCATCACGATCGTATCGATGGATCGCGGTACGACAGGCTTCTTCCCATGGCGAATCGTCTTTCCAATGATCGATCGGATGAGCTTCGGCGTGCTGCCGAAGCATGGCCCTCAAGCGTTCGGGGGTCATCAAACTGCCATAGTCGCCACGTTTGAAATGCCCTTTCACTTCGTTGACCTTGTCGTCCAACGCTTGCGTCGGTAACCACTTTCGAAACCAGTCGCCGGCACCGCCCAGCACTCGCCGGTACCGCGTGTTGATTCCCACGCTCCATCGCGCATACCAGGGCGCCGTCATCGCGAATGCGGCCGTCAATTGATCAACAATTCGTTTGCTCTGGTGCAATCGCAATCGCTCGATCTCGCCGCTGTCGCCGCGAATCGCAAATACTTCTAACCCGACATCCAACATGCAGCGCCGTGCTGATTTAGCTTGCCCGTCTTGTGCCGAGACTTCCCTAGCGATTCGACCCCGCCCTTTTTCCCAAACCGCGACTCGCAGGTTGGTCTCCAAAGCAGCGCGAAAACGCTCAAACATCTGCCCGCGATCAAGCTGCATTGGCAGCGACCCCAGCAATCGATCTGGCGTAATCTCACCGGGCGGATTTAGATCTGGATTTTGGGACAGCGAAAAAAATATCGGCAACTCATCGCCCCGTGTGATCGGCGATGCGACAGAATTGTGCAATTTTGACGGGATCAATGATTCGCTGCCGCGGACATCAAAATCATAAGCGGCATAAATCTTATCGATCTGATTTTGGCGCATCAGTGGCAAAAAGGTCTCGTAGACCTCAGCAGCAGATTGCTGTTTAGGCCGAACTTTATTGACCGCTAACAATCGTGGAACTCCCGGCATCAACTCGCCAGCAATTCGCATCATGTCGCCCAGCGTCGTATCGCGTGATTGTTCCGCTGATGCGACGACTAAGAACGCGGAACAGAGCGTTGCGGCTCGCCCAAGCAACTGGCGGCGCTGCTCAGGTGACCCTAACCCCAAAGAAGCATCGGAAACGATGTCGGGGCAGTCCAGCAACGCAATTCCCACATCGTCCAACGCCGGGTCTGTCGCGATCAAAGGGATCGATACCGATGCCGTATCGCAACCACGATTATTGTATTGCCGGTGCGCTTCGTCCGCCGTTTCGCCAAGTGCTTCTGGCGCACTGCCGAGCGCCTCGGTCAGACGCGTTAACAAAAGCCCCCACAGCTCGGGTTCCGCCTTCCAACGCTGCGGCAACCATAACACAAAACGGTGCGTCCCTTGTGCATTACTGACCCCGCGTAGCGTTCTTTCCCGTCCGGCGCGACTCAAAAAACTCGACACTAGACTCGTTTTGCCACTGTTGAGCATCCCCGCAACGGCAACCACCGGATGCTGGATCAATTGCGTCGCCGATTGCAGACGGTTTCCCGCGGCGATCAAATCGCCGGCTAACGCGGGTTCGATCCGTTGCAAGGCGGCCAAAAAACTTTCGTGGCGATGATTTGGATAGACGTGCTCTAGAGCTGCCATCGCGCCATCATCGTCCAATAGCGTCCGCAAATGCGCCCAGTCGAGCGGCTCTACTCCAGGTTCCGAAGATCTTCGCAAGCCGAACATTACCCACCTAGCGAAACTGATAATCAGGATTGGCCGGATCAAAATCCTGCTCAGTCAATCCGACATTGATTTGAATATTGAGGTAGGTATAAGATTCTAACAACGGCATTGTGGCATCCGGGGATTGCCCCTCTGCCGGCCATCCATATGCGGTATACCGAATCGGCAGATTGCGTGATCGATCAAGGCAGATTTCGGCAAGCGAAAAGTCGTCCGGACTGCCACTGGATTGCGAACGCTTCACCTGAATCAAATCGCATTTCAGCCCGTCGATCTCAATGTTTTTGGTGATCGTGACCGAGACATTGGGATTGTCGAGGTCCTGCTTGCCACGTTCGATCAATTTTTTCAGTAGGTTCGTCAACCCGATATCGTAGATCGGGTACTTTTGGCCTCGCATCGCGATCATACCATTTGGATCGAGCCGTACGGTCAACATCCCCATCAATCCCGCTTCATGCGCGACCATTTTACCGTCGTGCAAATCTTCACACCAAATCACTTCTCGCCCGGCAACGCTTAGTGGTTGGATAAATCGCAGGTAAACCCTCATCGGTTGCGTTTCGTCAAGCGCGGCACCGCGATGTTTGCACTGGACCTTAACGAACAATTCATTGGCATCAGCAACGATTGAATGGATCGATTCTTGCTTGATCAGGGTCGCTGTATAGTCGTCAACATCTTGTCGAAGCCGATTCAACGAATCCTGGGCGATCTCTAAAACCTCGGCGATGGAAGATGCCAGCACTTCACGATCGCCGGTTTCAAACGATGGGACCGCTTCAACGCCGCCCCCATTTGCATTTTCATGGCGTCGCGTTAGCGATGTCACCCAGACTGCGGAAATCATCCCCAGTAAAAACCCGAGGGTAAAAAGCCACCAGCCGCGACGACGCAGTCGTCGTCGCTCGGCTGTGTCAAGAATCGCAGTCAATCGAAAACCCCCTAGCCAGGCAACGACTTAAAATTGCCCGCCGCCACGTTGCATCTGACGCATTTGAGCATTTTGGGCTTCTCGAACCGCAGCACCAATTGCCTTCAATACACCTTCGCCAATTTCGATGTTACTGGATTGACCATTTTCAACAACGTTGGCGACGAGGCTGACATAATCGCTGTCAGCACCGACCGCCAATGCATCGATCACCGCCGCAACCGCATCGTTCGGCTTCATGGACTGGGCCAATCGCAACAGTGGCAACAGTTTGACCCGCATCTGACCCAAGGGGCGAGCTGCCAAATCACCGGCATCGGCGTCTGCTGAATCGATCAGCGCCTTCATTGCGACTTCCGAACCTTGGCCGAATGAGAAATAAACGGCCTGCGGAGCGGTACCCAAAGTGAGCACCGCCTTTTCGCCCAACAATCGGCGCGATTCTTCAGCACGAGCCGGAATGTCGATAACTACCGAATGCATCGTCACGCCATTGTAGGTCGACTGGTCGAAATTGAACTTGGGCGCGTCAGGAATCTGGCTCAGCTTTGTGTCTAATTTCTTCACCCAAGCGGCAACCTCATCGCCATCGTGCACGAACATTCCACCGGCTAACTTCAACATATTGTCGCCAGCTAGGCCAATTACTCCGACATCGTACTTACCTTCGGCCATCGTCTTTGTGACCAGATCAAGCAAGCCGCCGAGCATCTCCTCGATTTCTGCTTTCACGTCTTCGCCAATTTGCTCTTGATCATCCAAAGCCTTTTGAACACTAGCCATGACCATATCGATACTTGCCGACGACGACTCAACCAACTTGGGGCTAACCGATGCCGCAGCGTGATAGCGAATTGCTGGGTCACCTTTTAAAACAGCCGTGAATTTCGAAGGAATCGGCAGTTGACCGGCATACATTTCTGCAAGCGAAGTTCCCGCAGCGGCGGTGAACTCAGTGTCGATTGTCATCACCCGCTTATTCGGATTGATGTTAATCCCAAACATCAACTTGTCGGCTTCGCGGATCAGCACGTTCAACTGCTCCAGTTGTGCCTTGCTCAACTCGGCCATTTGATCAGCATCGCCATTTTGGCGTGCCATTGCCTGTTCAAATCCTTGACTCAATTGGTCAACGAGCATTTCGCGCAAGCCGAGCGGAACCTCTTGAATGCTAAGCCGCACGCCGATGTCATAGTTGTCACCCAATCCGGTCATCAACGACGTCGGATCGGCAGGAACCAAATCGATCAACTCACGATTGCGAGCGATAACCGCCCACGGCCCCACTTGACGGATATAGACCAGTGCTGGGCCAGCAGCCACGACAAACGTGCCGTCATCTAGCTTATCCGCCGGCCCGGTTTGACCTTCCAAACGCTTAAGCATCAATTCGACGTCATCCGTTGGCAACACACCAATCGGCTCCGGCGATCCATCAACCATCGGAACCAACACACCAATCGGACGCGATGTGTCAAGGCCTTGTGTGAACGATCCAGCCATCATCGTGAACATACCGCCAGCTTGGGGTTGCCCCATCACGCCGGAAATATAATTCACGTCCTGCATCAGTTTGTTCAGTGACGCGATGGTTAAAACCAACACAGGATCGGTACTCGCCACCGCACCTTGGGCAGCCGGTGCTGGCTGAGTTTGATCTTGGGCACGTAGCTGCTGCGAACTGATCGGTGCGAACGAAATACCGACGGCGCACAGCGCCGCAAACGTTGCCATCAAGGGGCGACGAGAAAGACCAAACCGTTGCATGGTTGACATATCCTAGAGAGTATCGCGGCAAAACGAATTGATTATGGCCAATCGAACGCGGTCCTGACTGTCTAACCTGCATGGCGTCGCCACCCACACAGGTGTTTCGACCGGCACGTGACGAGTGAACAACGCGATCAGACCATAACGACGCTGTAAGAGTGTATCGCCTGGCAAGTCCCCACGACAAGCAAGCCAATCGACAAAGCTGCTACAAATCTGCAAAAACAGACTTGATACGCAAAAACCGCACCAAATCCCGCTCACTCGCCTAGCCAGCGTTCCACGCATTGGCGGACTTGTTGGCCGTCGATCGTCTCATAGGCTTCCAACAAATCAGCCACTTCGGCGATCGATTGCCAAAACGATTCGGCCGACGCGATCGCGTGCAACCGTTCAATCGTGAATCGTAAAAGCGGTTCGACATGTTCGTCCGTTGGCACGAGCGTTCGCGCAAACTGCCACGCCAATTGCCAATCGGCCAACCACTCACTCCGCCACTTCTCACACTCCCCAAAATCCCAGTCATCGTCGTTGTGGATTATTTCTGCCACGGGTCCGGCGAGCACCGCCATTAACTCTTTCTGACACAATTGGCGTGGAGTCATTCCTTGGTGATGCCAGCGAATCGCCGCATCACCATCGCGTCGGGGGCCATCGTCGGCGTCCGGTTCAAGTGTTACCGACAGCACTTCAGCCCCCAACCAACAAGCCACCACTGCATGTCCAGCTTCGTGGTACGCGATACTCTGATTCATCAAATGCACCAACCGTAGCGGTAACGGGATAAAACTTCGCGAAAACCGGCAGGGTGTTATCTGCACAAGCTCAAAGGGTGATCTCGCGTTTTGAACTCTATCTTTGGGACAAACTTTGGGACACTTTGTTTTTCGGATGTTGCTTTCGCAATTTCCCAAAAAATCGTCACGCGTCAGCTTCGCCCGGGGCAGAAATGTGCTTGGAAATATAAGCCGGTTCGCCCATTCGCTTGACGAGGTCGAGTTGCAGTTCGAGCCATGACATGTGGCCTTCTTCGTCCAAAACGATTTTTTCAAACAAGGTTCGCGATCCAATATCGCCATCGTCGGCCGCTTGGCGTGCGGCGGAAGTATAGAACTCGATCGCTTCTTTCTCGTCCGTTAAATCCGATTCGAACATCGCCACCAACGACTTTGACAGCTTGGGGGTCTTGGCGAGCACAAGTTCCGGCTGCCCTTTGAGGAACATGATACGAGCGATGTAGGCGTCGCTGTGGCCGATCTCTTCTTGCATCTCCTGTCGCATTTTCGATGCCAAGCGATCCATCCCCCAATCGTCCAGAACGCTCGCATGCAATTGATACTGGTGGGCGGCGGTCAATTCCATCGCGAGGGCTGTCTGAAGGTTTTTAAGCGTTGCGGCTCTGTTCATGACGTTTCTTTTGAATCTGAAGGTCTTTTGACTAACCGTGGAATCACGCCTGCGGCGAGGCTGTTTTGGGCATGGTAGGGCCATTCGCCAGGATTGTCCAACGTCCCACCCTTGAGCCCTCGAATTGGTATTCAAAAGTGAAACAACGGTGAAAAACGTCGTGGTTAGGGGGTAACGAGGCACCGACAAATTGACAGCACGGCTTGTTTGCCTACAATTTCCGCCTGTCGCAGACTCGGTATTCGCGACGAAACCAATTTTGAATCACGCGCGACGCTGTCCGAGTCTTTGTCGCATATCCAGTCAGTATCAGAGGGGTTTTGTATGGCTTCCGACGCGGTCCTCGAATTCACAGATGACAATTTTGACACCGAAGTGCTGCAGTCCGAGGGCGCTGTGCTCGTCGACTTCTGGGCGCCGTGGTGTGGTCCGTGCCGGATGATGGCACCGGAATTTGCCAAGGCCGCCAAGACCTTGGCCCCAAGCGCCCGTCTGGCCAAGCTGAACACCGAAGATCACCCCGCCGTGTCGCAGCGCGCGGGTATCCGGGG
>DNWZ01000719.1 GCA_003506095.1 Planctomycetaceae bacterium
ATTTGTTGTTCGTTGCTGACTTCAGCGGGTTGTTGCACTGTGTCGACGCCAAGACCGGCAAGGGGTATTGGACTTATGACATGTTTGCCGCGTCGTGGGCCAGTCCGTTGATCGTCGGCGATCGTGTTTACATCGGCGACGAAGATGGCGACATCGCGATCTTTGAAGTTTCTAAAGAGATGAACCAGATTGGTGAAATCAATATGGGCTCGGCAGTTTATACAACGCCGATCGTCGCTAATGATACGCTCTTTATCGCAAACCGAAACCGATTGTTCGCGATCCAACAGGGTGCCAAGAGCGAACCGGCAGAGTGATCGTTTAACAACTTGATGACCACGAAAACGGCTTGAGGCATAAAAACCTCAAGCCGTTTTTTATTGTCCAATCTTTCTGACAGGGCAATCACAACCTATCCGCGCGCCTTACGCAGCCAGTTCGTGCGGCTGATCAGTTCGGGTTTGTTGGAATCGCGATTTCGATCTCACCGTTGATGGCGACCTCCTGGCCGGGTCGAAGACGTTCGTTGCCGCGAACGACGATTTTGTCGTTCTCAGCTAATGTGCCTTCAACCAGTGGTTCAACCGCGATTAAGCTGTCGAGCGATGCGCCGATGTTGACACCGACGGCGACGGCTTTGCCATCGACGATTTTCATAACGGTCGGCTGAGCACCGCCCAATTGCAATGCGTCTTTGGGAACCATCAATGAAACACGCTCGACGCTGGTGGGCAGTTTAACTTGTGCGAGCATTCCAGGCAGCAGTGGATGAATCCCTGATTCGGCCGGATTCGCGACGCGTACTTTGACAGGGAACGTTCGCGCCCTGGCATCGGCAAACGGAACGATTCGAACGACTTCGCCTTCAAAGACTCGTCCCGGTATCGCATCGACGCGAACGATCACTTCCAGGCCTTGGCGAACGAAGCCGATATTCGTTTCGGGCACATAGACTTCAATCTCAACCGGATCGATTTCGACGACTTCTGCCACAGCCATGCCTTGTTGCACCCAAGCGCCGGCCTGAGTCATTTCGTTGATCACGAAACCATCAAACGGGGCTCGAACGGTGTACTTATCGAGTCGATCTTCTAATCCGGCGATCACCTGTTGTTGCACAGCCACGCGTGCGGCGGCCTGTTTGATCCGTTCGGGACGCGGGCCTTCACGCACCAGAGCCAATTGGCTGTTCGCTTCGGCCAGCGTGGCAGCGGCTCGCAATGCCGCCGCACGCGCCTCTTCGAACTCGTCTTGCGAGATCCCCGATCCGGCTTTGAGCAATCGATCGGCACGGTTGAACTTCGTGCGTGCATAATCTTGCATCGCCGAAGCGGCATCGACGGTCGCTTCGGCAAGCCGCACTTCTTCTGGTCTGGCCCCGTTTCGCAATTCTTCCAATTCGGCCAATCGCAAGTCGAGTTCGGCTTTGGCGCCTTCGATCTCGATTTCAATTGTCGCAGTACGAACCAGCGCCAGCGTATCGCGTGCTTGAATCGCTTGCCCCGCCTTGACCGGAAACTCAAGCACCCTGCCATCGACCGCACTGCCAACGACAGTGCGACGGTTCGCGGTTACATTGCCGATAAACGATTGCTTTGCGGCGACGTTGAATTGAACGACTTTGGTGACCACAACCGACGCCGGCCCCTGCTGGGCGATTGCGGGCGATAGGACCGGTTTAAACCCCGTCAGCACAACCGCAATAACGAAGAAGCGATTGAGCGAAAGTGTGTGACAAAAACTCGCTGAGCGAATCGAATGGTGATCAGTGGACATATCTGCGGAACGTGTGAAATGTGTTGTCGTGAAGTGAATGTTGGCCATCGCAGTTTAGTTTAGTCGACTTGTCGACTGTGGATGCGATCGGCCAGGCGGAACGGAAGGGCCAGGTTTCGCTCGTCGCCGAATTGATCACAATAAGCTTGGCAGGTCGTTCGTTGATCAAACAGTAACTCAGCTATCGTGGCGGATCGTTTTGGAACCATCAGAATCAAAAACGCCGATCGCATTGGTCACCGGCGGGTCGGCGGGTCTTGGGATTGAGATCGTTTTGGCGATGCTCGGCGCAGGCTATGATGTCGCCATCGTTGGCCGCAACCAAGACCGTTTGCAGCAGGCCAGCGAGCGAATCGACATTGCAGTTCAGTCATCAGGGCGCAGGGTAAAGTTGGTCGTCGGCGACGTAAGCGATAAGGATTCGGCAGATCGCATGTTCGCAGATCTGCAGGCCGATTGGGGACGATTGGATGTCTTGGTCAATTGTGTCGGCCTGAGCGATCGCGGTCGCGTCGAGGACTTAACAGGTGCGAGAGTCAACGAGTTGATCGATGCGAACGTTTTGTCGGCGCTCTACTGTTCCCAGGCAGCGTTACCGATGTTGCGGGCCAGTGGTGGCGTGGTGGTCAATATCGGATCATTGTCATCGAAAGTCGGTGCGCGATACCTAGGCGGATACTCGCTGGCGAAGCACGCTTTGGCAGGGTTGAGCCAGCAGATGCGATTGGAATGGCGAGAATATGGCGTGCACGTTGCGTTGATCAATCCTGGGCCAATTCAGCGTCCTGATGCTGGGGTGCGTTATACCAGCCAAGGAACCAACTTACCCGAATCAGCCCGATTGCCCGCTGGTGGAGCCAAACTAAGCGGTTTGCCACCGGAACGGGTTGCGGCTGCGGTGCTGATGTGCGTTCAACGGCGATACCCAGATTTGATCCTACCGCGACATATGCGATTAATGGTCGCGATCGGTCACGCCGCTCCCCGCATCGGCGATTGGCTGCTCTTGAAGTTCACCAGCAATCGCGGTAGCAAAGACTGAGTTCTGGCTAAACAGTGTTTGTGCGAGTTTGGATTTCGATTTTCGCAGACGCAGTCGCGGCAAGTTGAAACTGTGGCCTTGCGATCACAATTTCAATCCAGTTGTGCGGCTTTAGGTGATCGCTTAGATCAATGAACGGATCGCGAGGAACTGGGAGTGATTCGCCGTTGAAGCGAATGACTGTCCCCAGGATCAACAACTCGCTGTGCAACTGCACCACCATTGATTCGCTCAGCCCGGTCGGGCGATTGAATCGGCGTTGGTAAGTCACCGTAGACGCACCACAAGAAGCCAATGAACCATCGGGCAGCGATACCGAGTGCTGTTCGCTGTCAGATTTTGCCAGATCGCATTCATCCATCCGCTTCCACGCGGCGTGCAAACGGATGGTGTGAATATCAGTCATGACTGAAGTTTTCGAAACGGAGCCTTACCGAATCTTTCGAGTCCACTGAGACCCCTTTTCGAATAGGCACTCAGCGGCAATCAAAAGTTTCCAGAAGCAAGAACTGCGTCAACAGCGCTGCGATAGTCTCCGAACTGTGCCGTCAATTCCGCTTGGCTGGAATTGACGAACGACAAGCTGCTGGCGTTTCGGAATACTTGGACAACAGCACTTGTCGAGTTGACTACGAAATCGCCTGCCGTCCTGGACAGCACGGCCGATCTGACTCTGCCATCTTCCATGATCAACGTCAAGATGGCGGTGGTACCTGATGGGCTGACCTTAATTTCGGCGAACAGCACATTTTCATAACCCTGAGTCAGCTCAAACACTTGCTGCTGGCCGGTAGTCGGATTGACGATCATCGTCGCTAATCCGAAATCAGGTCGGCTGGAATTGAATGGCGAATTAGGATCCGTTAGCAGGTACTGCGACACCAACAACGAACCACTTCCACCAGAGCTCGTTCCTGCAGCAGCACCGGTGCGACCCAAGACTGTGAAGTTCAGGCCCGCATAGTTGATGCCCCCGATCTCGCCGATTTCGACGACAAACGATTGACCAGCAACCGTCGATGGCAAGGATGACGAGCTAGAAGCCGAACCAAAGATCAGAGTATCAGGTGTTTGGAAAGTAACGGTATACGTACCCGGTGGCAAGTTCGGAACGTCATACACCCCCTCGGCATCCGTTCGGACAGTCCGCTCAATCACTTGACCAAACGCATTTTGACTTGCGGCGCTGAACACACGAACTTGCACGCCACCTATCGCCGGCTCGTTGGCATCCTGGACTCCGTTACGCACAGGATTCGAAACGCTGGCGATAAAGTCGGTGAAGATCGAACCCGAAATCGACGACGGGATGAACTCACGAACCAAGACGGTCACAACTCCAGTCGCAGTCTGACCTTCGCTGGTGATCGTATAATTGAACGACGTTTCACCGGTAAAATCGGCTGGCGGAGTGTAGGTAATGCTGTTCGTGGCTTGATTGAACACAACAGACCCAACCGTCGTCCCCATGATCGCCGACGCTCCCGTCACCAGCGGACGTTGTCCCGAAGGATTGGGACGGGCCGTGGAATCGTTTTGGGTCAATTGGACCGAGGTAAACGTCGTCGAAGTGTTCGCGACTGCGTTCACCGAATCGGGCGCCGCCGTTGGAGCGAGCACCGTCGGGTTGATCGTGACCGCAATCGTTCCGGTGTCCGAAACGCCATTGACCGTTGCACGGTAGACGATCGAATCGGTGAACACAGTTTGATTGAAATCAAAAGCGCGTGGCGTGTACGTCAATGTATTCCCGACGATCGTTGCCGTGCCAAGCGACGGCGGCGTGACGATCGTAAAGACTGGTGGCAAGTTGACCGAAACCGTCGCCGTCAATTGCAACGGCGTACCTTGCGGAGCGACGTTCGGCACTGCCTCATTGACTGTCAATGTGCGATTGGGCGCATCCACAGTAAGCTGAGTAACGGTAATCGTATTCGTCTCGACAACACCATCCACGGTGACTCGATAATTGAACGAGATCTGGCCAAACGCTCCGGTCGCTGGTGGCGTGTAAGTCAACAAACCCGTGGACGGATTCACTACGGCTGTGCCGACCGATGGCGTTGTTGCCAGAGCATAGATCGGTGCCACACTACTGCCGCTAACTGTAACCAAAGTCGGCAAGGAAAGGCTTACTGCGGGACCACCGGGGAACGAGACCAACGAACCCGGTAAAGTTTGGATGGAGATGCCTTCGCTGATCGTAACCGTCGCAGTCGAAGATTTACCCGCTACGCTCGCTGTATAGCTGAACGATGTTGTACCAAACTCAGTTGCCGGAGGTGTGTACGTGACACTATTGCCATCGAGCACTGCCGTTCCTGCCAAACCAACCGAGTTAATCGTGAAGGTTGGCGCAACATCCGTACCAGTCACAGTCACCAAGTTAGCCAAATTGATCACTTGGGCGGGATCACCGGGCAATGCCGTAACGTTACTCGGCCGAGCAGTGATCGAAGCCACCTCGGTAATGGTGATCACACCCGTATCAGTAGCACCCGCAAAACCTGGAATCGCAGGCAGAGAGGCCGAATAGCTGAAACTGTCGGTGGTGAAGCGAGTGTTCGGTGGGGTGTAAGTCAAGACACCGCCAACGAACGAGACGGTTCCCTTAACGCCTGCGGTGTTGAGTGTGATCGTCGGCACGGTCGTGGTACCGCTGGTTTGAACCAACGAACCTGGGAACGGATTGATCACAATCGCAGCGCCACCTTGGATCGCTTCGAATTGGTTGTCGGCGGCAGAAACCGTGATTTCTTGGTTAACGGTTACCGACACCGTTGCTTCGGCTGTTTTGACGTCATCGCCTTCACTTCTCACACGGTAACGGAATGAGTCGTCTCCGGACTGAGTTGCCGAAGGAGTGTAGGTTGCGATTCCGTTCAACAGAGAGACTGTGCCTAAGGTCGCAGTTGGCGCAATCAGCTCGAAGGTCACCTGAGTTCCAGCCGGCGTGACCGAAATCAAGCTATTCAAATCAATGGTAACCGGAGTGCCGTTTCGGAATGCGGTCAGTGAACCCGGATTCGCGGATAAAACAACCGGTTCACGGGCGACATTGATGGTGATGGTGCCGGTATCGCTGACACCGTTGACCGTGACCGTGTAATCCAACGACGCCGTCCCGAACGATGTCGTTGGCGGGGAGTAGACCAATCGACCTGTCGACGCATTGACAGTCGCCGATCCGAGCGTGGGGGTGGTGATCGAGAACGAACGAGGCAGCCCGTCGCCGTTGCCGACAGTGACCAAAGAGCTTAACTCAAACTCGATAGGCGAGCCGCTCTGAACCGCTTCGAGAGGTTCAGGAATATCTTCCGCCACAACTGTGACCGGCAACGCGGTAACGTTCACGGTGACCGTTCCGGTCGAGGTAACACCACCGATGGTTACCGAATAATTGAATGTTGTCGGGCCGAATCCGACGAGAGCCGGAGTAAAGGTTGCACTCCCGTTGGGTTGAACCGAGACGGAACCGAACGATGGATCAGAAACCTTTGTAAACGTCCGAGTTAATCCGGTGCTTCCAGGAGCAGTAACGAAGTCGTTGAGGTTAAAGTTGACGGGGTCTCCGTTTTGCACCGCACCTACGGAACCACTTCCTGCTGTGACCACAAGCGGAGCTACATTGGCGGTGATCGTGCCCGTGCCGGTGACTCCATCGACGGTCACGGAATACACAAACGACGTCGTGCCCGACTGTGTCGACGGAGGCGTGAAGGTTGCCACGCCGGTGACCTGGTCGATCACGACGCTGCCGAACGACGGCGAGCCCACCTGATAGACCCGGGTCGAACCGGTATCATTGTTGACCGTAACCAAGTCGTCCAAATCAATGGAAACCGCGGCGCCATTTTGCTGTGATAGTGGCAGGGTTCCAGCACGAGCCACCACGCTTACCCCACCTTCCTGAACCGCAGTCGCGAGGATCACGCCGGGCGCATTGGTGATCACACCAGCGCTGTTGAAGATAGGCGTAAAGGGCAGATCATCGATGCGTATCAAGTCCGGCGGCAAAGGTGCAGTTGGTTGGGGTTGCGCCAAACCGTAAAGCAAGTTACGCGCCTGCCGAGACGAGTCGCCCAAACGGATCTCAAAATCAGTCGTTGGCTGGACGAATTGAACGGGAATACTGAAGGCATCGAACGGACGCGGTAATGGGCGAGGATCAAAGTTCACGAACTCGTCCCAGCCGCCGACGACCGAAGGGCCCACACCCGTCAGCCCCACCAAACCTATCGCGGGATCAAAAGAGCCATCAAAAACCAACCCGCCATAAAACGACCGTCCCGAACGCTGATCAAAAGGCGCAGTAAACGTGCGACTATCAAAATCGATGTTATAGCGGATCGCAGCCGGATTGATCTCACCATTGATGCGAGGGGCAAAGTCGCGAACCGTCGCTGTGGCTGCGATTGGCGTACCGGAAAAATCACTTAATTGAGGTGTCACGATCAAGTTTGCTAAATCTTCATTGACCAATGACAGATCATTGAAGCGGATATCGTAAAAGCCTGAACCAGTGGAAATGACTGTCGCATTGGTAAAACCGAGGCCGTTCACGGCGCTGCGAATCACGCCAACTGGATTGTCATCGAAATCCTCAAATGAAAACGAAAGCGCCGATTCAGTTCTGCCTTCCAGATTGAACAGGATGTTGCCCGAAGCGGCATTGTCAAAATTGAGCAAGCGAATTTGCTGGACCTCGGTCAACGCTGGCTCAAGAACGCCGGTTTCGAAAAGCATATCAACGGCGATTTGGAAGGCACCCAATCGAGTGGCGTTGGTGGGGCGAAGGTCGGTATAATTCACCTCCAGATTGAAAATCTCGCCAACACCGATCGTCAACTCGCGTGTCTCGGGATTGAAGACCGAGGCCGACAGCGGCGTGTCATCGGCGCTCCGGGCGTTCAGGTGCAACTGCAGCAGCGGCACGCTTTCCGCTTCACCACGAGCAATCCGATTGAGCACCAGCAAGGCGTCCAAAGGGGTAACTTCGCCACTGCCCGTAACGTCCGGGAAGGTTAGCGGAGCATCCGTTTGCGACCCGTCAACGCTTGAACCAGAAGCACTACGACTGATGTGGTTGAGCACCAGCAGGGCATCCAGCGGTGTCACACGCCAGTCGCCGTTAACATCTTCGGGCATTCCATAGTTGTGGTGCTCCAACAAATCGCCAGCAAGAAGCTGTCGCTTTTCCAGCGCTTCGCTTCGCAGCGACCGACGCGGCAACCGAGTTCGGCTTTCGGTTGCTTGAATCTTTGCTTTGCGTCCGAAGAGATTGACTAGCTGTTTCATCGCCTGTCCCAGGAGTTAAGCCACCGAGGTGGGAGGGTCTATTTCGTGGAATCGAATTTACTGAAAAGAGGTACGGCGACTAACCGCGCCTAACACTTGCCGCCAAAGCCACCGAGCCATGGCAACATTTGAACACCAACGGAGTGCCATTCCGCTTGCATTGCCGAGCCAAGCCCAAAAAGCCTGCCTAGCATTCCTATACTACTTAGACATCCTGTCTTATCAACGCGAAAGCCATCAGATTCTTCCAGGGCAAGATGGGGTCCGAGGTTTTGGATTGCTGCCTTGACGAGAATGTTCCCGAAACTTTAGAAAAA
>DNWZ01000833.1 GCA_003506095.1 Planctomycetaceae bacterium
AGAAATTGACGTTCCGACATGGCGGCCGTGACCATCGTCTGACTGATGTCCATGGCCACGTGCTCAAGTCGATCATCAGTTAACGTCGTACTCTCAAGAAGAGTTATCAGGCAACGCAAACAGAATCGCAAGCGTCGCCTTTACCGTAATAGATATAAATGAGCTCATGACAGGTACGTTCGTTTTTAGAATCGATGAAATAAAGTCAAGAGGTTAGAAGATGAGAATGTTTTTCTGCTGCATGGTGTTTTTGTCGGTGAGTTTTGCAAACTTTACTTTTGGGCAGGACAACATGAAAGCATTTCCACCAGCCGGTGATGGGATGGCCCGGTTCGTTCTTGATCTTGTCGAACAAGACGATGAGTCGTTGTTTAAAGTCGAGTTGATTGTTGGCAAAACGCTCGAGCTTGACGAGGCTAATCGATACTTCTTCGCTGGCAGCTTGAAAGAAGAAACGATTGAGGGATGGGGGTTTCCGAAGTATGTATTGAAAGAAATCGGCCCAATGGCAGGCACTTTAATTGCCGTTGACCCTACACTGCCCAAAGTGAAGCGATTCATAGCACTCGGCGGCGATCCCTTTCTCATTCGCTACAACAGTCGCCTTCCTGTAGTCGTCTATGTCCCAGAAGGCGTTGAAGTGCGATATCGAATTTGGCGAGCTGATCCCAAGGCTAAAGAAATGGAAAAACGCTGATCGAACAGGCAGCGATTATTCAGGCTGGCTTTCGATCGTACGGGTGCAGTCGACCAATAACCAGCAGATACCGCTGGTCAGATACATCGCTGCCAAGAGATAAAACAACGGCGACCAATTGGTTAGCGTAACGGTTTGGCCATCCACCATGCTGGAACGCGTGAACCAATCGAGCAAGCCACCAAAAATCAGCGGCATGGCAACACCGCCCAGCGTTCCAGCGGTATTGATAATACTGAAGACAGTAGCGCTAAACCTACCGCCTAAGTCAGTACATGTCCCCCAGGTCGTCGGCTGACTCCAGTCGCTGAAGAATTTGGCCGCGAATAAAAACATTGCCGCCGATTGGCCACTGGTTTGGCTGACAACCAAGGCGAGCATCACACAACCGACCACCTTACCAACGAATCCGACGCCGCTTCGCGACCAACGTCGACTGCCGGTGGAGCGGATCAGGCGATCGTTCAACCAACCACCAACAATGCCACCCAGTGCGCCGCCCCAAAGCGGCAGACTGGCAAGCCAACCAGTGGTGCTGATGTCGAACCCGCGAGCCTGCAAGAAATAAGCTCCAATCAGCGACACAAATGCGACATCGGAACCGGCATCCAAAAACTGTTGGACCACAAAGAAACGCATACTCTTGTTTCGCATCGCGCGGCGAGGTGACAAAATTGCCGGCCCCGTCGCGCCGGACGGATGCGTGGATGAAACCGTTCCGTCTTCGATCAGTGCCAATTCAGCGGCGTTCACCGCTAGATGCTGTCGGGGTGAATTGCGAAAGACACGCCAAAAGATATACGCATAAATCACGCCGATCACGCCTAAAACGGTAACGGCGGTCTGCCATGCTAAACCCAACCAACCCATTAACAGCGTGCCGACAATGATCGGTGACATCGCACCACCACTGCGTCCCGACGTGGTAGCAATCCAACCTTGCAGCATTGTCCGTTGGCCCACGGGAAACCACTGTCGACTGACTTGAGTCAGTGCCGGATAGCAACCCGCTTGTGCGGCACCAAAGATCAGTCGGCAAAATCCGAGCAGGATAAGGTTAGTCGTTTGCCCGATGGCGGTGACGGCAACTGACCAACAGAGCATGATGATGCTGAGGTAACGGTGTGGCCCGAAGCGATCGATGATCAATCCGCTGGGAATTTGCCCAGCAGCATAGGTGTAATAAAACAGTGAGAAAAGAAACGCGACCTGGGTATGAGAAAATGCAAACTCTTCTTGCAGCTTTGGTCCAACAACATTCCAACTGTAACGATGCAGGTACAGCAGGAACGATGCCCCACAAGCCAACAGGAAGACTCGCCAGCGGACTCCGGAGGCGACTAGCGAGGGGGCGCCGTGATCGATGGTAGGTTGCATTGGCGAGACACTCTTATAAGTGCTTAGGTGAGGCGGTGGCGAAGGACGATGTCCCAATCGATATCAATTCCCAAACCTGGCGAGTCGGACAGAGTTGTCAGCGGGCCCACAATGCGAAGCGGCTCTTTTGCGATCGAAAGCTCATGGTAAAACGGCCCCAAACAATCTCCAGGATAAAGGTCCAGTCGCAGGTTTGGGGTCGCGACGATGAAATGCAGCATTGCGGCCGTGCCGACATCCCATTCTAAGTTGGAACCGATTGTACAGGGAATATTGTGCTCCGCAGCAATCGACGCGATCTGCTGGGCCTTGCGGATACCGCCCTGTTTTCCTGGGTAAAGCGTCAACGCGTCACAACACCCTTGCTGGATCAACTCGATCGCTTCGACCTGATCAAAGCAGCTTTCATCTGCAAGAATCTTATGCCCAGTTTGAGCTCGCAGTTGACGCAGTTGTGAATAGTTCCGGCGCGGCAGTGGCTGTTCGACGATCGCAAGACGACAATCATCCAATTGCCGCAAGCAATGGATCGCCGTTTCAAAATCCCATCCACCGTTGGCATCGATCGTCAACGTAACATTGTCCCCGATCGCTTCACGCACGGCGCGGACACGTGCGATGTCCTGTTGCGGATCGGTGCCGACCTTGACCTTGATTGTGTCAAAACCAGCAGCCACTCGTTCCGCAGCCCGCGATTGTGCGATTTCAGGTGGATATGCGCCCAGCGAAAATCGATTGCGGATCGTTAATGGGCGACACGCGCCCCCGATTAACTCATACACAGGACATTTCGCTTGGCGACCTGCGATGTCCCAACACGCCATCTCGATTGCCGACTTGGCAAACCAATTATCGACAGCCACTGCATCCATTCGACGATCGATCTCGACGATGTCCAGCGGGTCGCAACCGACCAACACGGGACGCATCACATGCCTGATAATCGCGTCCGCCCCCCAAACCGTCTCGCCACTCCACCGCGGCGTCACGGTCGCTTCGCCCACGCCGACCGCTCCGTCATCGGTTGTCACGCGAACCAAAAGAAAATCGGAGACCTCATGTCGTCCCAGGGCAGACACCATCCGCCGTTCGGCCTTCAGCGGGATGCGGACGGGAAAGGTTTCGATCGAGGCGATCGGCATGTAGGCTCCGATTCACGGTAAGTTATCTTTTTTACTTGCCACCAAGCACGCTATGTTGAAAGAGTATACTCGTGTCGTAACCGACTCGCACCGCGCCAAGCAGCAGGACTTAGACGATGTTTTCCGCTGGGATCGCAAGGACCGATTTGACGCCCTACTGGGGCATCGAATTGACTGGTTGGGGCTATTACATGAACCGCTGCTGGCGGACGGTGCACGACCGACTGTATGCAACGGCGATTGTAGTTGATGACGGAGCAAATCAATCGGTAGTCATAGCACTGGACCTGATGGTGATCGATGATGCGTTCGCTACGAGAACACGCCAATACGTTTCACAGTGGATCGGTCTGCCACCCGAATCGATCCTGCTGACCTGTTCCCACACGCACAATGCACCAGCCGCTGGCGGATTATTGGGTGTCGGTGAGTGCGACTCGTTCTATGAGCAATGGGCCAGTCATCAAGCGGCGACTGCTGCAATTCTCGCTTGGCAATCACGTCAACCGGCAACATTGTCGATCAACACGACGAGCGTTTCTGATTTAACTTATAACCGCACGCGTCCAAACGGTGTGGTCGACCCAAACTTAACCGTCGCAGCTTTCAAACGAAGCGACGGTTCACCCTTAGCAATCTTGGTCAATTTTGCTGCCCACCCGACAGTCGCGACGGAACTGCATCCTTGGGCGGTCAGTCGTGACATACCAGGTGAAGTTTGTGATTTGTTGGAAAAACATTATCCCGGCGTGATGGCCATGTATCTTCAAGGAGCGTGTGGCGATGTCAATTTCGATCGGCAATTTGCGACCGCCCAGCGATGGAAAGAACCGGCGCAGCGGATCACTAGCGCGGCGATTGACGCGATCGAGAATGCGCAGCCATGCGTCCGACCGACCGTCGCTTATGCAAGTGACACTGCCGTGCTGCCAACCCGACGCTGGACCGAATCGGAAATCGCCAACGACCGCGATGAAGCGATCCGGCGACTTGCTTCAGATGATGTTTCGGGGTGGCGTGAAGGATTTGGTAAATCGATGACCAACCGTCCTGATGACATGGTAACTCGTCACGGGGGCGACGAAGTCAAGGCAGTCAGGGCAATGTGTCGCTTTCATCTTGAATGGACCGACCGAATGCTGATTGACCTGCACCGCCGGCCCGAGACGCTCGCGACTGAGGTCCAAGCAGTAAGAGCTGGCGACCTCGTGATTGTCTCCAACGCATCAGAGTTCTTCTCGCCATTTGCGATCGACATTCGCAATCGTATCGATTCGCCCCACGTGATGATCGCCTGTTATGCCAACGGACGGATCGGTTATTTGCCCGACGCTTATGACATCGATGTTCGCAGTTACGCAGGTTATCAATCACCCAAGTATTGCAACCAGTTTCCATTCACGGCGGAGTCTGGACCGGCAATGGTCAACGCGATGCTGGACGTTGGCCAATCAGTTTTTCGTTGACGAACCGAAACGCAAGCAACTCGCTAGAACTTGCCGAATGTGAGGATCGCATGATTCATCTGTCACGATTGAAATTTCTAGAATGACCTTAAATGCCGATTCCGCTGCGGACGCCACTCCCGTTCATCTGCCAAAAGGCCCACGCGGATCACTGCTACCCACCCTGCGACTCATACGCGATCCCCGAGCCGCCCTCCATGGCTGGGCTGAACAATACGGCGACCCTTTCCTGCTGAGAGCCTTGAACGGACCTGTTGTCGTCACCGGACGTGAAGATTTGATTCGAATCATTCATGGCCAGGCCCCTAACATCTATGCACCGTTTGCATCGGCTACCATCAACCCCCTGCTGGGCAATGGTTCCATGTTGACACTAGAAGGCGAACCGCACCGCCGCGAGCGTCGCTTGATCATGCCGATGTTTCATGGCGACAGAATGAAAGCCTATGGCGAGAGCATGCAACATTGCGCGATTGAACGGCTCGAAGCGTGCCGAGGGCAGCGTGAGATCCTTACCTTGTCGTTGATGACAGACATCTCGCTGGAAATCATTGTGCGAACCATATTTGGTGGCAGCGATCCAGGGCTTGTAAAGCGTCTTACTCACGCGAGCCAAAAGCTGGTCGCTGGCGCTTCACCGTTGTTATTCTTTTCCAGAAAATCCCACTTCTCTTTCTTGGGACTTTCCCCATGGGATCGTTGGAATAAAGCCAAAAACGAACTACGACTTTGCTTGAATCAAGTCATCAATGAGCGGTCGCAGAATGGCGACACAGGGGACGATATCCTTTCGCTGCTCTGTTCAGCGACTTATGAGGATGACCAGCCAATCACCCGTGAACACATCTACTCTGAACTGATGACATTTCTTTTCGCTGGACACGAAACGACTGCCCTGACACTGACTTGGGCGATGTACCACCTACACACTAACCCGGACGCATACTCATTGCTTGTCAATGAACTCGACTCACTTGAGAACGACTCGCCGTCACGACTTGCATCGGCGCCCTATTTAAAGGCAATCGTACAGGAGACACTTCGCGTCCATCCGATCTTGACAGAGACGCTTCGCAAACTAAAAGCGCCCATGACCCTTGGCGACTATCATTTACCCGCAGGCATGGCCGTGGCTCCGGCAACTGTGCTAGCGCACTACAATCCGCTAATATACAAGGATCCAGAGCAGTTTCGTCCTGAACGCTTCCTGGAAAAAAGCTATTCCCATTTCCAGTACATGCCTTTTGGTGGCGGGCATCGGCGATGCATTGGTGCAGCCTTCGCATCTCATGAAATCGCGGTTGTACTCGGATCTCTACTCAAACGGTACAAATTTGAACTGATTGACAGCGCACCGGTTGTTCCGAAACGAAGAAACGTAACCATCGGCCCTTCTACCAGCGTCCCGCTCCGCTTCATTGGCCCCCGTTAAATCACTGCTGCACACCTGCCACTCGACTTGGTTACAATGATGGGCCGGCGGAACCCATGTTGCGCCGACTTGCTGGCGTCTGGCCGACGGCAATAGGCTCCAGCGTTAGAATGCCGCCAAGTCATTTCAATACACTTATCACCGGCCAACCCTTCCTGTCCCATTTCCTTCAGCGCATTGATCGCAGCGAAATGGCCCAGGTAACCACAAAGACACATCTTGCGGAGATGTTTCAATCATGCCAAATCGACTCCATCGGCGAACCTTTCTGCGCGGCACAGGTATCGCAATGGGACTGCCATTTCTTGAGGCGATGCGTCCTACATTAGCCAGCGATGCTAAAGGCGACGCCATCCCACGGCGGATGATCGCCATTCAAACGAACATGGGAATTTTGCCGCAATTCTTTTTCCCAGATCAAGCCGGAACAGATTACTCGCTGTCGCCTTATTTACAGCGTCTAGCCGCCCACCGCCAAAACATGACTGTATTCTCAGGTGTCAACTTGCCAGGCGTTACCGGTGGACATGCCGCCGAGCGATGTTTCCTGACCGGTACGCCGCATCCGGAACGTGGCGGCTTTCGTAACTGGGTGTCACTAGATCAGTACGCGGCCGAGCAGATAGGCAACCAGACCCGCTATTCGTCACTGGTGCTGGCGGTGACAAACGAAAACCCGACGCTCAGCTTCACCCGCAGCGGCGCCCCCATTCCGGCCGAAAAGAGTCCTCGCAAACTGTTTGAAAAACTGTTCGTGCAAGGCAAAGCGGACGAGGTCCAAGCGAACGTAGAGGCGCTGCGGCAAGGGCGGAGCACATTGGATTTTGTCAGCGAGCAATCTCGCCGACTCAATCGCGCCTTGTCGCCCGCCGACCAACAACGAATGGACCAATACTTCACCGCTGTTCGCGACCTGGAACGGCGATTGGAAAACGCCCAGCAATGGGAGTATCGCCCTAAGCCTCAAATCGAGACGACTCCGCCAGACGACATCGAAGACATTCGTCGATTTGTCGAGAAGAGCCGTTTAATGTTCGACATCATCAAACTAGCGATTGAAACCGATTCTTCAAGAATCGTATCACTGTTTGTCGATACCACCGTCATTCATAACATCACACATCACGGCAACCGTCCCGAAGTGCTCCACGAACTGCGGGGCCATGAAGAAGGACAATTCGAAGCCCTCAATCATTTTCTCACATCGCTCGCATCAACCACTGAAGAAGGACAACCGCTGCTGGATCGCACGATGGTGCTGTATGGAACATGCATGGGCAGTGCCAATTCGCACTCCAATTCGAATCTGCCGGCGCTGATCGCCGGGGGCGGATTCAAGCATGGCCAGCATCTCGCTTTCGATTCTCAAAATAACTATCCGCTTACAAACCTTTATGTTTCCATGCTGCAACGGCTGGGGATCGAGACGGATAAGTTTTCGACAGCGACCGGTACGATGCGTGGACTGGAGCTGGCTTAAGCGATGTGCAAGATTCAATGGTTTGTGATATTGATGGCCTGTGCTTGCCTGCCAACGAAGTCGTGGTCCGCAGATGTGATGACGACGTTCTTCGCACGCTACTGTGTTGAATGCCATGGCGATTCGAATCAAGAGGCCACGCTCGATCTTATAGCTCTTCCACGGGATTTCGCAGATGCCGACCATGGCCGTCGCTGGATCAAGATTCACGATCGTATCACGTCTGGCGAGATGCCACCTCGCGATGCCCCGCAACCAACAGCGTCCGAACGAACGGCTATCCTTGCGGCGCTAAGTCAATCGCTGCTGGACGCAGAGCGTGAGACGGCAAAGGATGTTCCGCGACTGCGACGCCTGACACGCAGCGAGTATGAGAACACGATTCGCGATCTGTTCGACATGCCAGGCATTGCCTTGTCAGGCAACTTGCCCGCCGATGGGTCGACGCATGGCTTCGACAAGCATCCCGAAGCGCTGGATGTATCGCATGTAAATGTCGCAAAATATCTCGAAGCCGCTGACCATATTCTGAACTACTCGATCGCGCCCCGTCCCGAACCCCCAACGATTCAGCGGCGGTTCATTTCGCTCGCTAATCGTGGTGGCTTCATTGCTCATATCATTATGAATGGTGATGGCCTGCTGCTGAAGGACAAGCAACCCGATCCTGATTTCCCACCCGCCGCCGAACAGAATCACTTCGACCAAGGTGCTCATGAACAGTGGGGCTCGTTCCGTAACGGAGCAGCGGTCGGGGTGTTTCGACACGAAGACGAATCGGTCAGTCCCTACTTTGCCGAACACGTCACCATTTATCCGGCCCGTTACCGCGTGAAAACGTCGCTATGGAGCTTTCAATGGGACCAAGGGAAGATGCTGCCCGGACGCGGTACCGAAGCGGCGAGATTGTCCGTCGTGCAGTTGACTGGCGACGGTCGCGGTGGCCAGCATCCCAGCTACGCGTTGGGTTACTTCGACGCCCCAGATACGCAATCACGCGAACACGATTTGGTGGTTTGGTTAAACCATAATGAAATCATCGGATTCAATGCTGCCTCGCTAGCCCCGGCAGCCAACTATTATAAGAAACGACGCGCGATGGAATTCACCGGGCCAGGTATCGCTGTCGACTGGTTGGATATCGAAGGACCGCTGTATGAGTCGTGGCCACCGCAGTCGCATCGACTGCTGCTTGGCGACCTGCCGATGGGCGAATTCAAGAGCGAACAACAGACCGGTGTTCGTCCACCCACGCGCCGCCGGCCGAGACAAATCGGTGCGGGCATGAACCGTCCCGATCCAGAGCCCGGCTTGTGGACCGTCCAGAGCGATGATCCGCTGGGCGACGCCGACCGGTTGCTCGCCAGCTTCCTACCCAAACTATTTCGCAGGCCAGTCGCCGATGACGTGCGAAATCAATACGTTCAGATCGTGCGCGAGCGGCTCGAGAGTGGCGACTGTTTCGAACTCGCGATGCGAGCGGCTTATACCAACGCTTTGGTCGCCCCAGATTTCTTATACCATATCGAACCGGCGGAGAAGTCGGATGACTATGCGTTGGCCTGCCGCCTTTCGTACTTCTTATGGAATACGCTTCCCGACGAAACGCTTGCGCGTCATGCCGCCGCAGGCGACCTGCACCAACCGAAGGTCCTGCACGCACAGATCGAACGGCTGCTGGGCGACCCACGGTCACAGCGGTTCGTGAACGATTTTGTCGGCCAGTGGCTTAAGTTGAAGGATATCGCGGCAACCGATCCCGATAACAAGTTGTATCCCGAGTTCAGCTCCTACCTTCAGGACTCGATGGTTGCCGAAACGCGGGCCTATTTTCGGCACCTGATCGACAACGATCTCGACGCCGCATACTTGGTGAAATCACCGTTGGTGATGATCAATCAAAAATTGGCAAATCATTACGGCATCGAAGGTGTGGCCGGCACCGAGGTTCGCCCGGTGCCATTGCCGAGCGATTGCCCACGTGGCGGATTCCTCACACAAGCCGCGATTTTGAAAATCACTGCCAACGGAACAACCACTTCGCCGGTACCTCGCGGTGCATTCGTACTGGAGCGACTGCTGGGCGAGCAGCCTGAGCCACCGCCGCCCAATGTTGCAGCGATCGAACCCGATGTCCGCGGAGCGACTACGGTGCGAGACCAGTTGGCCAAGCATCGCGAGCATGCCGTTTGCGCTTCGTGCCACCAGCGTATCGATCCACCCGGTTTTGCGCTCGAGTCGTTCGATGTGATCGGCGGATTCCGAGACCGTTACCGATCAATCGGCGAGGGGGAACTGGCACAGAGAGGTTCGATCGATCCGATGATCGGTATCAGTTTTCGGCTCGGCCCGCCGGTCGACTCATCGGGTCAACTTTCCGACGGTCGCAAGTTTTCAGGCATTCGACAATACCAAGAAATCATCGCAGCGGATTCAACGCGTCTGCTGCAGAATCTTGCGCAGCAGCTTGCTGTGTACGCGATCGGCCGTTCCGGAAGATTTACTGATCGTGCGTCGATTCAAGAAGTCGTGCGACGCACCGAGTCGCGAGGTGGCGGAATCCGCACGTTGATTAACGAGCTGATCCACAGCCCGTTGTTCACGGGCGAAACGGCCGCGATTGAGCGGCCCGTTGATCTGCCAAAAAGCAAAAACGCACTGTTTGAAGCAAATAACATAACGGGGCGGATGATGATGACTGCAACACTCGCGGACATCAAATCGCCGGCGATCGCGAAAGTTGAACCGACACCCGCGATGGTGCCAGTGGCCGATTTTGCTTTCGATAACAACTCATCACTGCAAGTTCAAATCCGCGGGCTGTTCATTCCAGAACGCGGCGACGACTTCCGCAGGTTGATCGATCAGTTTCCGGAAACGAGGCTGTTGGACCTGGACTATGAGACGGCGGCGGCAACGATTGCTTATGCCAGTGAAAGCGATTTGTTTCGTGGCGCCAAACCCGAGCAAATCATCGAACGATTGAATAATCGAGTGCGGCAGTTATCAGACCAAACGCTGGGTGTTGTGGCACGAAGCTCGGTTCCACGCGAGAAACTACAGCGAGTCGAACTCGGGATTGTCGGCCTGGACTGCAAGGCGTGCTCGCTGGGTGTCTACAACGTCCTATCGCGGATCGAAGGTGTTGAGCAGGCAACCGCCAGTTTTCACGATGGCCAAGCGATCGCTTGGATCAATCCAGAAAAGACCAATCGCGAAGC
>DNWZ01000323.1 GCA_003506095.1 Planctomycetaceae bacterium
AGTTCTTCCGACATCTGTTCGATCAATTGGTCCCGAGTCTTGTGACCTGGCCAATCGTGAACGGGATTCAGCAGAACCCAGACGTCGGTTTGGTGGACTCCCATCACATCGTTCGCGATCTCGGGACGACCGGTTTTTGAAAATACGGTCTTTACTTCAGGATACTTCTTTAAAATGTTTTCGATCTGCGTCGACATCTCGATGGAGCCTTCGAGTGTTGCGCTGGGCAAGCGCAATGCTTCAACAAGCAGGTCACCCTCCTCCAATCTCGGCATGAACTCGGCACCCAAGTGGCGTCCCATCGGCAAGCTCATCGCGAATACGGTGAGAGCCATCGCGACCGTTACGAATGGATGCTTGATTGCACGGCGCACCAAAGGCTCATAGAAGAACTTGACCACGCGCACAAGAAACACATCTTCTTCTTTCATCTTTCGCGGCAAGAATATCGAGGCCATCGCGGGCATGAATGACAACGACAGGATCATCGACCCGCCGAGCGCGAAAAGCACCGTCAACGCCATCGGGCGAAACAGCTTGCCTTCGGTTCCTTCGAGCAGCAAAATTGGCAAGAACACAACGGCAATGATCAGTTCGCCAAACATCGTTGGCTTGCGTACTTCGACCGCCGCATCGCGAATCACATCCTCATGTTTCGCATCGCCGTTATCGTGCGAGAGCTTGCGAATGCAATTTTCGACCATGATCACGCTGCTATCAACGATCAATCCGAAGTCGATCGCACCCAAACTCATCAAGCTGGCCGTCACGCCTGTGAACGCCATCACGTTGGTTGCGAATAACATCGACAATGGAATTGCTAAAGCGACAATGATGCCCGCTCGCAAGTTGCCGAGCATCAGCAGCAACACAACGATGACAAGCATTCCACCTTCAGTAAGATTCGTCAGCACGGTTTTGAGTGTTCGACCAATCAACGCGGCGCGGTCGTACGTAACCTCGAGTCGCACTCCTTGCGGCAAGGTGACTTCGATCTCTTTCAAGCGAGCCTTCGCCGACTCAACGACCTCGCGAGAGTTCTCGCCGATGAGCATCATCACCAAACCAGTGACCACTTCGCCTCGCCCATCACGCGTCACAGCTCCCTGGCGCGTCATGGGCTCGATACTTACCTTGGCAATATCGCTAAGCAAAATCGGATTACCGTCTGGCTCGCGACGAATAACCACGGATTCAATGTCAGATTCATTTTCAAGCAGCGAGACCCCGCGAATAAATCGCTGCTCGCCATGATGGATGACATAGCCGCCGCCCGAAGTACTGTTGTTTGCCTGCAGTCGCTGAAACAACAACTCCATGGAGATGCCGTAACTGGTCATGCGATCGGGATCGGGTTGGACCTCATAGGTTTTATAGAATCCACCATGCGTGTTGATCTCCGTCACACCCCTGACTTGTCGTAACTTCGGGGAGATTTCCCATTCCAACATCGTTCGCAGCTCCATGGGCGAATGCCGGTCGCTGCGAACTTCGAACTGCAGGATCTCGCCAAGTGCCGTTGTCAGTGGCCCGACAGTGGGAGTGCCGTAACCCGGCGGAATGTTGGCAGCCGCGTCGCCGAGGCGCTCCGTTACTAGCTGCCGAGCGCGATAGATGTCGGTCCCTTCCTGAAATACGATCGTGACAACCGAGATGCCAAACTTGGAAACGCTGCGAAGTTCTTCTACATCGGGTAGACCACCCATTGTGTTTTCAACGGGATAGGTCACATAGCGTTCTACTTCGACAGGCGAAAGAGAACCGGCGTCTGTGACGACCTGCACTTGAACGTTCGTCATGTCGGGCACGGCGTCAATTGGCAAGTGAAGCGCCGAGTACAAACCTGACGCCGCCATGAGTAACGTCAGGATGATAACGAGCCCGCGATTGACGAGCGAAAATTCAATGATCTTAGTGAGCATCTGGTAGCAATCTAAACTGCATTCGTGTCGGCAGCATGCCTAGCGAATTTGTTGTTGAGGTAGGTGAAATCGAAGTAACGCAAATGTCGTTATTCGCCTTCCCCTTGAAGGAGCAGCTCAGATTTCAGTAAGAACGCACCATTGGTGACAACCATGTCACCAGCCGATAATCCCTCTGTGACCTCGACCCAATCATCTGACGATCGCCCCGTGGATACGTCGACCCGCTTGAAGCTCCCCTCCTTCGTATCCACAAAAACAAATTGTTGATTGTCGTGGTGAATCACGGACTCAGGTTTGATTGACAACGCTTGGAGAGGATCACCGATGGGGATGGTGACTCGCACGAACATGCCTGGACGTAACAGTCCGTCAGGATTCTCGATTCGTGCAACCAGAGGCACTGAATTGGTGTCGCTTTGAACCTCTCGACCAAAGTATCGCACCTTCGCATTAAAGGACTGACCCTCTAAGGCGGGAACCATCACGGACACATCAGCACCGGCCTGAATCGAAATGGCTGACCAATCGCTTTCACGGATATTCGCCTCGACACTCAGCGTTTTGGTATTCGCAAGTACAACCAACGAATCGCCTCGCATAACGCGTTCATTGTTTGAAAAGCTTCGCGACTCGATGGTTCCGTCAAACGGTGCTCGGACTTCCAAACGCGACAGTGCCTCTTCGTTACTAAGATTGACGGTGTTTCGGTCTTCCTTGTATCCCAACAACGTTTCAAGCGATTGCCACGCTAGGTTCAACTGACGGTCGGCTTCCGCGACGTTCGCTTCCGCCTTCATCTGTGCTTGTTCAACGGCAAAAGATGCTTGATCTCGAGCCGTTCTAAACAATGTTTCCGCAAGTTGACGCTCCCCTTCTCGCTCTCGCACAACGCGTCCAGAAACCGCTCCTGATTCGACTAATGGCTTGACCTTGGCGATCAGTTCGTCTGCTAATCGCATCTTTGCGTATGCGGACAAGATTTCCTGGCGGTAGGCTCCCAAAGCCCGATCGGAGAACGCGGACTCAATCGCGTCGACCGGCACATTTTGGTCAAGCATTTTCGCAACTTGGTCCAGATTTTTGGTTAGTGTTTGTTCTCGCGCCAATAGTTGCTGGGCGATTTCAAGTTCCGTTCGTCGCTTCAATATCTCAGCCCGTGCCTGTCCAATTTCGGGGCTGCGAAGAACAGCAATCAATTCCCCTGCTGAGACTTGATCGCCCGGCGTCACCACGATCTCGGCAAGGATACCATCCATCGGAGCCTTCACATCGACGTGCATGGCCTGGTCATAACGCAACCGACCTGGGACCGTATGGACGTGCTGAATCATTTGCGGTTGCGCGGGAACGCATTCAAGTCTCGCCGCCTCGAGCTTTCCCTTCGGCAATATCAGCGTACCGACGAGAGCCGATGGTTCGCTGCCTTCCATGACTTCGTCACGGCTAGTGGCGCCTGAGTTGATATGATGCATCAC
>DNWZ01000238.1 GCA_003506095.1 Planctomycetaceae bacterium
TTCAGAATTCAAACTGAACTCGCAGTGCGTATGAATTGGCTTTGCTTGTGCCAAACGTAGGGTCCCTTAGCGTTGGCCTCACATAATTGAACATCGCCTTTGTATAAGGATTCAAATACCAATTGACGCCATAGGTCATGTCTTGCAAATCCCCCCCTTGGACGCCATTGGAATTAAGATCTATGTACGCCCATCGGACAGCGAGTTCGATGGCACCGCTGCCGGTCCATCCGATCCCGGCATTGCGGTCCAGGACATTACTGCGAGGAATCGTGCGTTGAAAAATGCCCTCACGAAATCGTCCCAGAACGCTAGTCGGGCTGTACGATCGGCTCTCGCCGGTCAGAAACCAGCTGCCATAAACATACCCACCGTGGAAGAATGGGTCAGCGTTTCGCTTGCGGTGGACATCCGCACTGATGAACTCGCTTTGTATCGAAAATGCGTTGTGAACCCAAGCTGCTTCGAATCCAAACAACTGCATGTGGCTTGCGTCATCCAAATCGCCGGTGCTGACGAATACCGGCACACCGCCGACGCCTTGCTGGCGCATCCTTACACTCGGGCGCGTTGAAAAATTGACCGGGTCATCGCCGTTTGCGCGATAGCTGTATGAACCGCCCAGGTGCAGCAGTTTCAAGTTGTCTTGCCCAACCTCCTCGTACCAAGCGAGATAAGTGGCGTGAGCTGTACCTGCAAAGCCAGAGTTGAACGAAACATCGTCACCATAAGCATCACTGCCGGATCGAAAACCTCCAACCGCGAATGTCAAACGCTTTTCTAGTGCGTTTCCATACACCATGACTCCCATGTTTCTGGCGGGCACAAATGTGTCCGCAAGCGAACGCTCCATGAATGTAACGAAACGATTTGGCGAGTATCTTTCGAGACTGAATGGTTCGAAATAGTGACCGACAATGACGTTGTTGAAAATCGGAATGTTGGTTAACGCGATCCAATTGTCTAAAATTTGCGGTCGGGCCTCATTGGCAAAATCGTATTCAAGTCGATATTCCACGGTTTGGTACAGTTCGCCATAAACGCCAATGCGTGATCGACGGAAGAACGCCCCGTCAGGTATTTCGCCCACGGTTTGCACATTATTCGTGTACTGATCGAAAAATGCGGCATCAGCTTGTATTTGTGCCGTAAGGTTTATCGTTGGCTTCAGCTTATTGGGTTTGTTCAGTTCGTTGGTCGTGCCGGTCACGGGGGCAACGATCGGTTCATTAAATCCCCGGCTTCGGTCGGTAACAATGAAGGGCCTTGCATGAATTCCGTCCTCAAAAAGGCTATAGTCGACTGCTCCAGAAGACAAACGTTCTAAGCCTTTGTAAAAATCCCATGTGCTTTCCGAAGCTTCCGTCTCGTTCCGTTCTGTGCCAAATGCCACGTCCTCGTTCGTCTGCAGAGAAGGCATTTTTAGAATCGGCTCGTTTGGAATTGGCCTTTCATGGTGCTGTTCAAACAACTTTGCAAACTCACTGTTCCGCGAATCGCTCTCCGGCACCACAATGCCATCTAAGGTCTGAGCACTTGCCGAAGAACCACCGAACACACCGAACGCTAACGCAATCAAACAGGCCGCACGCGAAATCGTTGGATTCCCCATCGCCCGAGCAATTGCTAGCACATGGTTCGCGGGTAAAGGCCTCTTATTTTCATGCCTTTCATCGCAGCGATATTCTCGTACCGTCACAAACACAGAACTTCTTTTGCGAAATTCGAAGCGAGACCGCCAACGATTGGCCGTGCATTCACCCAGTGTTAGCCCGATCACTGCTCGGCAGACAAGGTCGATCTGTCTGGACTTGGTGCAAGGATGAGCGAATGCTTGGCAATCGAGCGAGGGGCACAAAAACGTCGCCACACCGAAAATGCTTAAAAACCGGGAAAAGTTGAAGCCAGCTTACCGACCGCGAGCGTGTTAACTCAATCTGCAAACCTTTCGGATAGGCCCTAAATCCATTTGCCATATGGATTTAGGTGCAAGACCAATTGATTTGGCGGTCTCGACATTGGAGAGAAGAAAATGACGTCTGTTAAGTTGCTTTTCCGTCACGCGGCACACTCAGAAAGAACCAGCGAATCGGTCTCGAACTCAAATAACGCAGGTTTTTTCCGAATTTCCGAAAACGAGTTCTCAAAAAAGTTCGTATTCAGGGTTGGTGCGGGGAGGATCGACGCTCAACGTTATTCGTTTCTAACCGACGTTCTGCCCTCTGTTTCTAGTCGATACGCAGTCCCAAGTATCTCCGCTAGGTAAAGAGATACCCGGACACGCGAATGCGCGATCGATATCAGCGGACGCTTGTCACCGTCGGGACTGGGATACTCGCTCTCGCCAAGAAACAGCAGGTTGGCAACGAACCCCTTCTCGTTCATACCACCGTCACGCTTCATGCCGTTGTCACAAGTCATAGCGATTGATCGCTTCTGGCTGAAAGTCAATCGAGTTGACCTTAAGGTGACGGAGACCTTCCGGCGAACTCCACTGGATCGTATCACCCACCGAAAATCCGATGATCGCGATGCCGAGATCCGAAAGAATCGATAAGTTGCCCTTTTGGCGTTTCGCATCACTGGGGTAAACCAGCGTCACCTTCATGTCTTCTCCGGATTCCAAATCTACAAGATGTACGCATGTGTTCATCGTCACCACGTAAGGCGGAATCTCTTCAGGGCTAACGATTTTTGCTCGGGTCAATTCACTATCCAAGAAATCGAGCAATTCAGTGCTCGCCGACGCGAACTGTTTTGCCGTGAGCACCAGATCGTGTAGTCGGCTGTAATCGAGAGTCGATACGAAGATATTGCGGTTCATCATGATACAGTTCCTAGAAGTATCCTTCGTCCAATATTAACACTCATTTACGCCGCCACTGCCCGCAGGACAATCGCTCACGCGAAACCGACTCGCGAAGACAGTGCTGGCTAATGTGCCCGACCAAGATTTTAAGCAGTCGGAAAGAGGTAAGCCTAATGTCTGCGACTGTTTGACGACACCTATGCCGAGGTTGATGTCGCAGAGGCCTGGTTCGACGCGCCGTATCGCTCTCCAGCCGAATCCGTAACTTGACCAGCACTAGGACGCTCGCAGCACAAAACACGCAAACCGACTATCCATCAACTAAGCAACGCTGGGCGAATGACTTCGCCCTTTCCTCTTTGGGTGCCGTCGCGCACCCTAAAGGACGGGTTGATGGGCAGAGCGGCACAGCTTGCCACGACACCCAATGCGACGTTCTCAATTAAGCAGCGTCACCACTCGTTGCCCAACATGCATTTGGGCGCTGTTTCGGCTGGTCATATCCACTTTTCGTCCAAGACTGAATGTGGATAACACCCGTGCGGCGGCAACTTCGCACGCTTGGTGCTTGTCGAGCCCAGCCAAGGCTGAAATCCGGATCTGATGATTTATTTCATACAAAAGTTTTCACTATGCCGCTGCCACCAGTTTTGCTGCTTCTCGCTACGATCCTCATAAATGGTTTTGCGTTTAGTGCAGTGAAGGCCCAGCCACAGAATGAAGTGTTAGCCCCCGAGGTTGTGCGTGGAATCGCGAAGGAGGCTTATGTCTACGGTTTCCAAGTGGTAGATAACCTCCGAATTCAGCATTCTTATTTCGCCGATCGTCAAAGCCCGGATTTCAAGGCTGCCTACAACCAGCTCCTGAACATTCCTCGAGTTTACACGCCTGATGACAAGGCCGTTCAATCGCCGAACTCGGACAGCCCTTACTCTTTTATTGGGTTTGATCTGAGGACGGAGCCGATCGTGATTACGATTCCAAAGATCGAACAGTCGCGATATTGGAGCCTACAACCCACTGAACTTCGGCCCGCAGTTCTGCAGCGTCCATCCGTCGGAGGTGGCATTGCGGACGCATGGGCGGATTTCGATGGCATTAAGCGGCGCATCGATAAAGGCGAGGTGACTTCTGGCGATCTTTTCGGCACTCGCGAATATCTTAAAAACAATTCTCTTTACCGAATGGCCGCTGCAGTCCTCGGGATTTATGGGAATTCGAAAGCCGAGGCGATGTACCCGGCGTACTTCGTCGATTCAGAAGGCAACAAGTTAATTGGTGCGAATCGCTATGAACTGCGTTTCCCGCCGGGCCAACTGCCTCCGGTCGGGGCGTCTTGGTCACTCACGATGTATGATCAACCTGCAAGCCTACTGGTCTCGAGCCCTATCGAGCGTGATTTGCTAAACTCGAAGATGCTTGAGCAATTCCACTATGACGCCGACGGCGGGTTAACGCTGTTGCTTCGGAGCCCGTGACACCGGAACTGGCAATGCCGGAGAATTACATTCGTGCTCAGACGGATCGTCAGTTTAGCGAGATCACCAAGATGCCTGGCGGAGTGAACCGATTCTTTCACTTTCGCAAGCCTACGCCGCTCGACAAACAAAACATTGTTTGGATGAACCGAGGCACACTCTACTCGATGGCGGGCGTCGACACGTCGCAGGGAGCGACCATTACCGTCCCTGAGTTGCACAAGGGACGCTATGCCTCGGTCTTCTTGGTTGACAACAACCACTACTGCCCATTTGTGATCTATGGAAGCGGCGAGCATGAACTGATGAAGGATACGCGGTATCTGGGCGTGGGTGTCCGAATAAAGATCTTCGATCCTGAAGACGAGGAAGAAGTTGCGCTTATCAATCAGTTAAAGGATCAGTTCGTTATCGAGGCCGCAAGCCAGGTGTTACCGTCACCGTTGCCATGGGATCTCACCTCTCTTAAAACGCTAACCGTGCAATAGGAGAAAGCGGGGGCGGCCTACGCCAGCTACAAAGGGACGATGAGACCTCGGGGAAAGGTTGACGAGCAGACGCGGCACATCGCCGCTGCCGCATCTTGGACGCTTTTTCCAGAATGGGATGCGACTTATCTCAATTACAGTGGCAGCCACGAAATTAAAGTCGGATACAAAGCAACCTATCAAGTTCCGGAGAACCAAGCGTTTTGGTCGATTACGATCCATGACAAAGACGGTTTCATCAAGACCGAAAATTGCATCGTTAATTCCTCGAATGTAAAGCTGAATGCTGACGGCCCGTTCACCATGCATTTCGGATCGAAGGATCTGTGTGGCGACGTCCCTAATCGACTGGACGTCACCGAGGGTTGGAGTCTTTTGATGCGAGTCTATCGTCCAGCCATGTCCGTTTTGGATGGATCTTACAAGTTGCCGGAACCCCAGTCGCTAAAGTAGCTGAAAGACAACACCCGAGAATCGATCCAGACGAATCCAGACCAATAACCTCACCACCGGACCTGCCTCAAGTAGGTTGCCTGAATCAGGCCGTTTTTATTTCGACGATTTGGCCATGAGGGCCGGCGTTGATGATGATGGTTTGGTTGAGGTTGATTCGTTTCCCCCAATCGCTGTGAATGTGTCCGCACGCGACCAGATGCGGGCGTTTAGCGAGCACGGCATCGCGGATCGACTGGCTGCCGCGGATGCGGCCGCTGGAATCATGGTCGACGGTGTCGATCGGTGGTGAGTGGACGACAAGGACCGCTTCATCAGGACATTCTGACAACAGCATTTCGGCTTGCTCTTCGGAAAAGTCGTAGCTCCAATCGCCAAACGGTGTCACGGGTATGCCGCCGCCGACTCCCCAAAACGCTTGCCCTGAAATCTCACAACCGCTGCCGTGTAACACGCGTGCCGATTTCCATACCGAAGCCGCTTCACGCAACTCTTCAACCGTTTCACCATTGCCCGGCACCAAAACGGCTGGTTTTTTGATGTCGGCTAGAATATCGAGCGTGTCGTGCAGACCTTGATGACGGTTTGCGAAGTCGCCGGCGCCGATCACAACGTCCACTTGCCGCGCGGCTTTCACCAGTTCACGTGCTGCGTCTACATCACGATGCAGATCGCTGAACAAAAGTAATTTCATAAGATTGTCAGTAGGATTGAAATTCAGAATGGAGTAATAAGGAAATGATGATGGGTGGGGTGTTGTTTATATGTCGGCTGCTTTGACAGACAAGATGATCGCTGCGGTTTCGATTCGGTAGATTCGTTCGCCCAGTCCGACGGGTGACCACCCCGAAACGATCGCAGCGTCGGCTTCTTGATCGGTGAATCCACCTTCGGGGCCGATCGCGATTCGAAAGGTCGGATTGTCGGCCGCGGACTGGTCGTTCGGATCAACTTTTTGGCCGCCGGGATGGGCGAACCAACGTCGTTCGTCTTTGGTCGCCGGTTGTGCAAGAAAATCGGTAACACGGCAAGGTTGGGCGATTTGCATGATTTGATTTCGACGGCATTGCTTGCAGGCTTCGATCATCACTCGCTGCCATTTCTGAATCGCGCCGTCGGAAATTGCCCATGGCGAACGCTGGCAATGGATCGGAACGAGTCGGTCGACGCCCAGTTCGGTCAAGCGTTCGACTAAATCGCGTGAACGGTCACCTTTGGGCATGGCGATGGCCAATTCGATCGTCGATCGATTTCGACGCGGTAGGAAAATCTTCGCCCCAGCTTGGCAAACGACCGTTTTTCGTGCAATCGAGACCACTTTGGCATCGGCTTGGTAGCCTTTGCCGTCGAACAAGGTCACTTGCTCGCCCTCGCGGACACGCATCACAGTCGAAGCGTGGTGTGATTCGGCTTCGGGCAACGTCACTTGGCCGCCAGAGGACGGGAATTGAGGGACAAAGTATCGAACGGTCATCGGTTGGGGCAATCAGTGACAGGAAATGGATCGGTTCAGACGTCTCGAAACGTCTGAAAACGGCTCAAGGTGAGTTCTGTTTGTGCCGATTTTACCGATGATGCTCGGATATCGCGACGCCGAAGAACCAACCGTCTGGACCGCAACACACATGAACTTTCTTCAACACTGGTCGTTGCAGCGTAACCCGTTTGGCCCCGTAGCCAATTCTGATGCGTTCTTCGCTGGGTTGCCGCAACGCGAAGCGATCGCTCGATTGGAATATCTGATCCGTTCGGAAACTCGCAGTGCTCTGATGATGTGCGACCGTGGATGCGGTGCGACGACGCTGTTGAAGCGAGTTTCGGGTACTTCGGGGCTAGGCAACAACGCGGTCGACGCAGTTTTAACCTCTGGCGGGGTGACGTCGACGGCGGCCGCATTTTCACGATTGGCGGTTGCGTTGTCGATCGATCCGTTTGGCGACCGGGCGGCCCAGCGGATTAGCGAAGCGATCGCTGCGTCGGGTAAAAACCAAGTTCGCACGCTGTGGTTGATCGACCGCTGTGATTTGCCCACTGCCGAAGCGGCGGCGATCCTCTCCACAACCAATCGTTCGCTGTGCACCGTGATGTGTACCTCAACGCAGTCGGCCAGCGAATTGCAAGTGACGCTGGA